>DASSYU010000585.1:0-13758 GCA_035703125.1 Pseudolabrys sp.
CTGATCTTTCTTGACCACATTCCGTCCAACGCGGTGAGTTGGGTCACGATCCGCAATTACGGCTTCAGCGATGCCACCGAGATTTTCGTCTTCATCTCGGGCTACACGGCGGCATTCGTCTATGGCCGGGCAATGCGGCAACACGGCTTTGTCATCGCCTCGGCGCGCGTGCTCAAGCGCGCCTGGCAGGTCTACATTGCACACGTGTTCCTGTTGGCGATCTACCTCGCCGAGATTGCCTATGTCGCGAGCAGCTTCGACAATCCGCTCTATACCGAGGAAATGGGCGTCCTCGATTTCCTGAAAAATCCGGACGTCACTATTTTTCAGGCACTGCTGCTTAAGTTCAAGCCGGTAAATATGGATGTGCTGCCGCTCTACATCCTGCTGCTCGCCTGGTTCCCGCCGATGCTGTGGTTGTTGCTGCGTGCGCCGTCAACCGCGTTGATATCATCGGCAGCCCTTTACGTCCTGATGTGGTTCTTCGAGTGGAACCTTCCCGCATGGCCGAGCGGGACATGGGTCTTCAATCCGTTCGCCTGGCAATTGCTGTTCGTGTTCGGCGCCTGGTGCGCGCTTGGCGGCGCGCAGAACTTGTCGCGCTGGATCAATTCGCCGGTCGTGATCGGACTTGCGATCACCTACCTCGTGTTTGCATTCTGCATCGCGATGACTTGGTATTTTCCGCGCCTGGCGATCTATGTGCCGAAATTCGTTGGAGAGGCGATCTATCCGATCGACAAGACCAATCTCGATGTGCTGCGCATCCTTCACTTCCTGTCGCTTGCGGTCATCACGGTCGCATTCGTGCCGCGTGACTGGTCGGCCTTGAAGTCACGTATCATGTGGCCGGCGATCGTCTGCGGCCAACATTCCCTGGAAACCTTCTGCCTCGGCGTGTTCCTCTCTTTTGCAGGCCATTTCATGTTTACCGAGGTTTCCAATCGGCTGTTCATGCATGTCGCCGTCAGCGTCGCCGGGATCGCCATCATGGTGACAATTGCGGCGATGCTTTCGTGGTATAAACAGGCAGAACGGCAGAGCGGGGGGCCGCGCCCGCCTGCCGCAAGGCCGGGGCTAGCGGGGGGCGACGCATGAGGTGGCGACTTTTGCTGGCACTACTCGTGCTGGCGGGGCCGGCATGGGCCGAGCTTCCCGCGCAGTGCGGCGTTGCCGCGCATCTCGTCGAAACCAGCTATCCACTCCCAAATGTCAAGCGCGCGATCGCGGAGAAAAAACTCAACATTCTTGTTGTCGGTGCCGGCTCATCGCAGTTGCCCGGCGCAAGCGGAGAAAAGAACGCATACCCGGCGCGTTTGCAGCAGGCGCTCGCCGATCAGCTGAAGGATGTTGAGGTTAAAGTCACGACCGACATCAAAGCGAGCCGCACCGCTGCCGAAATGGTTAAGGCCTTGCCGGCCAATCTCGCCGCAGCAAAGCCCGCATTGATGATTTGGCAGACCGGTACGACCGACGCGATGCGCGCAGTTGACCCTGACCAATTCAGCCAGGCGCTTGACCAAGGTATAAATATAACTCGTGGCGCCGGCGCGGACGTGGTTCTGGTAAACGCGCAATACAGCCCGCGAACCGAATCGATGATTGCCTTGAGCACATATTCCGAAGACATGCGTTGGGTTGCGTTGCAGCAAGAAGTACCGCTTTTCGAGCGATTCAGCATTATGCGGCTGTGGTCGGATCTCGGAACGTTCGATTTATACTCCGCGACGAAAAAACTTGACATTGCCGAGCGGGTTCATGATTGCATAGGGCGGTTGCTGGCCGATCTCGTGATTGCGGCCGCCAAACCTCCGGAGCCGCCGACCAACGGCAGCCGCTAAATTGATTTCAGGGACGTGAATTTGGTGAGCGATAAGCCTGGACAACGGCTAAAGACATCGGTGACCGTCGCCGCTCTGCTCGCGGGGCTGGCGCTGGCTTTGCCTGCGCGCGCCGAGACTGCCGCTCCGGCTTGCGTTGCGCCGCTGGATCTCATCCGCCTTGCGAATCCGCTTCCACGCCTCGCGCAGAAAATCTCGTCCGGCGAACCGGTCACGATCGTTGCCATCGGCTCGTCGTCGACGTCTGGAGCCGGTGCGAGCTCTCCGGCTGCGAGCTATCCGAGCCGGCTTGCAATCGAGCTCAAGCAGCATTTCCCGAAATTGTCGATCACCGTGCTCAACCGTGGCGTCGGCGGCGAGGAAGTCGCCGACATGCTCAGTCGCTTCGATTCCGCCGTTCTTGCGGAAAAGCCTGATCTCGTGTTGTGGCAGCTCGGAACGAATTCCGTAATTCGTGGACACAGGCTTGGCGGGCACGATGCTTTGATCCGCGCCGGCCTCGCAAAGATTCGGACAATCGGCGCCGATATCGTGCTGATCGATCCGCAGTTCGCACCCAAGGTGATCTCGAAGCCAGACGCCGAGCGCATGGTCACGCTGATTTCCGCGACCGCGAAGCGCGAAGACGTCGATCTCTTCCGCCGCTTCGAGGTCATGCGGCACTGGCATGATGTCAGTCAGATCGGTTTCGAGACGTTTGTTTCGCCCGACGGGCTCCACATGAATGACTGGAGCTACGCCTGCATGGCGAAAGGACTCGGCAACGCTATTGCCGAAGCCGCGCAGCGCCCGGTGTTGTCGGCGACAGCGCGTCCCGTTCGTTAATTCACGCCTTCTCCAGCGCCGTCAGCAAATCCTCGATCAGATCGTCAGCGTGCTCGAGTCCGGCCGAAAACCGCACCAACCCGTCGCCAATGCCGAGCTCGGCGCGCTGCTCCGGTGTCAGCCGCTGATGCGTTGTGGTCGTCGGATGCGTGACCAGGCTTTTCGCGTCACCGAGGTTGTTGGTGATGCCGATGAGGTTGAGCGCATTGAGAAAGCGGAAAGCGCCTTCCTTCCCGCCCTTGACCTCGAACGAGCATAGCGTCGAACCGGCCCGCATCTGCTTGCGAATGATGTCGGCCTGCGGGTGGTCAGGGCGGCCGGGATAGATCAGCCGCGAGATCTTCTTGTGCCCCGCGAGCGCGTTGGCGACCGCGCCGGCATTGGCCGTCTGCCGCTCGACGCGCACGGGCAAAGTCTCCAGGCCCTTGAGCAGCACCCACGCATTGAATGGCGACAGCGACGGCCCCGTCTGGCGCAAGATTTGATGGTAATGGTCGAGGATCAGTTTTTCGGAGCCGAGGATGATGCCGCCCAGGACGCGGCCCTGGCCGTCGATGTGCTTGGTGGCCGAATAGACCACGCAATCGGCGCCCAGCTTGAGCGGGCTCTGGTACAACGGGGTGGCAAAGACGTTGTCGACGACCAGTTTCGCGCCGACGCTGTGAGCGATCTCGGCGACCGCGGCGATGTCGATCACTTCGAGCGTGGGATTGGTCGGGGATTCCAGGAAAAACGCCTTGGTGTTTTTCTGCGTCGCCTTTTTCCACGCGTCGAGATCGGTGCCGTTGACAAGCGTCGATGTGACGCCGAAACGCGGCAACCATTCCTCAATGACCCAGCGACACGAGCCGAACAGCGCTTTGGCCGCGACCACATGATCGCCGGCGCGCACGAGGCCCATGATTGCCGTTGTCACCGCCGCCATTCCGGTCGCGGTCGAGCGCGCCGCCTCCGCATCTTCGAACGCCGCCATGCGCTGCTCGAACATGCTCATGGTCGGGTTCGAATAGCGCGAATAGACGTAACCCGGAATCCTGCCGGAAAAGCGGGCCTCGCACTCCTCGGCGGTCGGATAGACGTAGCCCTGAGTGAGAAACAGGGCTTCCGATGTCTCGCCGAATTGCGAGCGCAACGTGCCGGCATGAACCAGGCGGGTTTCGGGACGGTAGGTCTTGGACGACACGGGCATTACGGCCTCCTTTAAGCCTTGCGCATGGCCTTTTCCGAAAACCAAAAACCACTTTTCGGGGCCATACGCGTGGCCAACAAAAAACCGGCCGGAGAAATATCTCGGCCGGGCTCACGCGTCCCCGGCCTTTTAGCGATTTGTTTAACGTGGCTGCAAGCCGGCCGGCTCAAATGACCACGGGATAATGTGCTTGTAGCGGGGAGCATGGCTTCCCGTCAAGGCGCTCCTCGGGTTAGATCGGCGCGGCTTTAGACGCAGGGCGGCCGTGACGCTTTCCTTCGGTATCGAGGACAAGGGCATCTTGCCCGACCGCATGATCGCGGCGCTCGCCGCAGACGGCGCGATTCTGTCGGAAAACAAGTTCGTGCCCGATCAGATTCAACCCGCCAGCCTCGATCTTCGGCTGGGCGAGGCCGCTTATCGCGTGCGCGCGAGCTTTCTTCCGGGCAGCACCACCGTCGCCAGGCGCATCGACGAGCTCAAGCTGCACGAGATTTCGTTAAGCGACGGCGCGGTCCTTGAAACGGGCTGCGTCTACATCGTGCCGCTGCAGGAAAGCCTGGCGCTGCCGGAGGAAATTTCGGGAGCAGCCAACCCGAAAAGCTCGACCGGCCGGCTTGACGTGTTCACGCGCGTGATCGCCGACGAGACACGCGGCTTTGACCGCATCGAAACTGGCTACCATGGGCCGCTTTATGCCGAAATCAGCCCGCGCACCTTTCCTGTCTTGGTGCGCGAGGGATCGCGCCTGTCGCAAATCCGCTTCCGCCGCGGCCACGCTTTGCTGGCCGCGCAAGCCCTGCGTGATTTGCATGCGCGCGAGCGCCTGGTCGATTCCGATAAGGCCGATGTCAGCGAAGGCGTCGCGGTCGGCGTCGATCTCTCGGGGTTGGGACCGAACGGGCTTGTCGGGTATCGCGCTAAGCGCCATACCGGGCTCATCGATGTGGAAAGGCGCGCCGGCTATGCGGTCCTCGACTTCTGGGAGCCGATGCAGGCGCGGCCGGACAAGAGCCTGATCCTCGATCCGAACGAGTTCTACATTCTTGCATCGAAGGAAGCGGTGCAGGTGCCACCCGACTATGCGGCCGAAATGGTGCCGTTCGACCCGCTGGTGGGCGAATTCCGCGTCCACTACGCCGGCTTTTTCGATCCTGGGTTTGGCTATGCCGGTGCCGGCGGCAAAGGTGCGCGCGCCGTGCTTGAGGTGCGCTCGCGCGAGGTGCCGTTCATCCTCGAGCACGGTCAGATCGTCGGGCGGCTCGTGTACGAGAAGATGCTCGCAAAGCCGGAAAAACTATACGGGCAGGGCATTGGCTCGAACTATCAGGCGCAGAGCCTGAAGCTTTCGAAACATTTCAAGAGCTAGCGTGCCGCCGTGGGTTTTTGCGACCGGTTTGCGGCTATCGCGTCGTCGCGCGGCGTGAGCCGATACCACGCCACGAGGCCGGGCTCGAATTGCGCGCGCGCCCGCCGCGACCATAGCGGCGGCGAGTGGTCGCCGACAATGAGAATGTCCGCTGGCCCGATGCTCGGATCGAGCGCCAGCTTCGACACGGCTGCGAACACGTCGTGCCAGAGTTCGGCCATTTCGCAGACGTGGACGTGCCGGAATATGCCGGCGTCTTTTTTGCACCCAAAATCGGCCAGCGCCTGACTCGGCGCGACCGGAATATGCGTGTTGAGCGTCAGCCAATAGATGAATTTCGGCTTGTTACTGAATGCGGCTTCCTGCGCGATGATCGGCGGGAGGTCGGCGTCGCACACGCCGCGAAAGGCATTGCCGCACAGGCGGTGCGTCACCTTCACGAGTTCTTCGCCGAAGACTTCCTTGTCGAAGCCGACGACCGGATACCATTCGTCGCGCTCGAACATGCTGTGATGGAACGCATGCACTGCCATGGTGGCGTAGCCGCGTGTCCGGAGCCGCGCTGGCAGGCACGAACTACCTTGGGTCTTGGCGAATTCCAGATAGGGCTCGCGCGTGTCGCACAACTCGCGCATCTCCCCCGAGGTCGTGGATCCGTAATAAACGACGCTGCCGCTGCTGGTCCGGTATTTGTCGGTGACGCGTGGATCGAACAGTGGGGAATCCACTTGCCGGCGTGCGGTGGGATTGCCCAGGTAGCCGAGACCTTCCACCATCACCAGGATGACGTTGCGCCCGTTGGTCCCGGCAACCGCATTGAAACCCGATTTGGAAGCTGCCGATTCGATCGGCACGTTGCGTCCAAGCAATGTACCGAACTGATAGTGTGGCGATACGTTTGTCACGAAGTCGACGCCCGCGAACACCAGCGCTGCAGCGAACATTGCGACGATGTTGGCTCGGAGGAGAGTCTCGCGGCGGTACAGCAGCCAGAGGGTCGCAGCCGAGGTCGCCACCAGCACGCCGATAAGCGCACCATAGAGCGGCGACTGGAAAACGTGAACATGTTGCGCATGGTCGAGCGCGGTCACGAGTTCGCTCGGGGCCAGGCCGAAGCTGACCGAAATTGTCCAGATCAGGTCAAATGCGAGAATGCCCAGGAATAGAATGACTGTCAGCGCAAAAGGAATGCGCCGGGCGCACACTGCGAGCATGGCGTAGGCCATGATGGAGATCGTGCGCGGGGGCAGCGACACGTCGAGGAGCGAGCCCAGCGTCGCAATGCTCAGGAGGTTCGGCAAAATGAGTCCAGCTGCAATCACCACCGCGGTGGGCGAGCGCAACCATGCCCGGAGATCCCAGCGTGCGCTGGATGCCTTGCTCTTGGTCTTGCGGGGAGTGCGGCGGGGCGGCATGCGGGCCGCATAGTAGCTTTGCACCGTAAATCAATGCTTTATGCGCCGGCTCGGAAAGTCGTTAAGGTTGTAACTGCGTGCGATCATTGCGTTTGCGGCGGGTTCAGGCGCAGCGGCGCAGGGCGTCGCTTCCTTGCCGGGCCCGCTCGCCTTTCGCTATGTTCGCCGCGTGCGGGCGTAGTTCAATGGTAGAACGGCAGCTTCCCAAGCTGCATACGAGGGTTCGATTCCCTTCGCCCGCTCCAGCACTTAGCCAATTTTGACAGGCGAGTTTTGCAAAGAGTTTTGCAAGTTCCGAAGCCTGCGCATACCCCTGTTACGTTATGGCCCGTCTTTTCGATCAAAGCGGTTATCGTTTTCTAATGATCTCAAGCGATTGGTCACCTACGCGCCGCTCAACATCGCTGACTGGCCGAAGGTCGCGTTGGCGCTGTTTGGCTGTTGCAGAGTGCCGCCCTGACAAAGTGTCGATACCTGACCACAGCGTGCGGCAGGCGGCCTGACAGAATGTCAAAGCTCGATATCTCGAACTTCTACGGCCGTATGTTTGCCGGAGGCCTCGGTATGTTCGCCGGAGGTCTCAATCCGCGCTCATCGGATTCGCGCAGCACCGGCTCGGAGGACTTTCTTTGGCTTGTGCGCATACCGACCGGTCCGCGACGAAGTCCGGCTGATGGCTTCTCCAACCTTTTTAGATAGGCGGCGATGCTGGCAGCCGATTCACGGCTGGCCGTGTAGTGTTCGCGCAGGAAGCTTTCGAGGCCAAAAAGTCCGGGCGCTTGGGTGATGCTTTGTGGCGACTTGTGACAAATTGCGCAATCGGTTGCATAAAGTTGGGCGGCGGTCTTGCCTTTGTCAAAGTTCTCCTGCGCCTCGGCTGAGCTTGCAATACAAAGCGCCAAGGCACCGATCACGAGCGGCACGCTTAACATTCTGAGGTCTGACATTGAAAGTTACCCGAGCCTCTCCAGTCACCACTTTAACGGCGCGCCTCGGTGGCGGTCATTTCGGCGATACCTCGCCAGCCCGGCCATTACCGCAATCACGCGAGCCATTGGCTGTAAATCCGATTGACCCCACCAGTCAGCATTAAACCTGTGTTTAGAACGTGGCGGTCATCGGCGCGTCCGTGTGTTGCTTTATTCGTCCTCTAGCCGAGCAAGGCGACGCCAACGTTCAATACAATCTTGGGGTTTTCTATGACAACGGCTTAGGTGTCCCGCAGGACAAGGCCCGCGCATACATGTGGTTCAACTTGTCGGCGGCGCAAGGCAGAGAAGGTGCGACAGCTTTTCGAGACCTTATCGCACGGCGCATGACCCCCGCGCAGATAACCGAAGCGCAGAAGCTCGCACGCGAGTGGAAGCCGAATACGCAGTCGCCTTCTCGTTAGAGCGACTGACGGCAATCTGGCTTAAAAAACTCGCCTCGCTCGCCCAAAATCATCATAATCGCATCTGGCAGGGTGCTGACAAATTCGGAGCCTCATTGACCATGGACACGATCTGTAACGAAAGCGACGAAGCCATTCTCGCCTGTGAAATATCCGATGAGGCGCTAGAAGCCGCCGCCGCCCCAACAAGCGACGGAGCGGCGGCCATGTCATTTCCAAATGCTCCGACCGTGAGCATTTTGATCATATGCTGCGGCAACGGCTGAGCTGTTCGGTATTTGAGCTGCTTTTGCGGTCGCTATTGGCAGTAAAGCGGACATGCCCTTTTGCACTGCACATGTCCGCTTTTGACCCAAAGCGGACATTTCTGTCCCCCTTCCAGCGTACCAGTTTTTGTCGGGCGATGCCTGTTGTGAGCCTCGGGGCAGGCAATGAGGCGACGCGAGTTCATCACTCTTCTCGGCGTTGCGGCCACGTGGCCGCTCGCCGCGCGTGCTCAGCAGAACGAGCGGATGCCGCGCATCGGGCTACTTCTCTTTGGCGACGAAGCGGAATTTGGCCGCTTCGTGCAGGCCCTCAAAGTTGGCATGGCAGAGCGTGGCTACGAGGACCGCAGGAATGTTCAGTTTGAGGTCCGTTATTCCGACCAGGATCGCGAAAGGTTGACGCGCAATGCGCGCGAACTCGCTGCGGCAAATGTGGACCTGATCTGGGTGCCGGGCTCGACCACGGCGCAGGCCGCGCGCGAGGCCACGGCAGTCATTCCGATCGTGTTTGCGATTGTCTCGGACCCGGTACATTCGGGTTTCGTCAATAGCCTTGCCTCCCCGGGTACGAACTTGACCGGCCTGTCGCTGCTATCGGCCGAAATGTGGGAGAAACGGCTCGAGATTCTGTTTGAGGTGCGTGCCGACATCCGGCGCCTTGGCGTTCTCGCGGAACCGGATGAGCCTGCCAGCGCGGCGCAGTTGCCCCATATCCGCAGAGCCGCTGCGGCACTCGGCAAGGAGCTGCTTGTCATTGAGGCAAACTCGGCTGAACAATTCTCATTGGCGTTCGGCAAGTTCAGGGAATGGGGGGCCGAGGCTCTGGTATTTGCGGAGAGCGGGCTATTTCTCTTTCATCGCAGATCGCTCATCGATGAGGCCACCAGGAATCGTTGGCCCACCGTGAACAGCTCGCGACAATATGCCGAAGTAGGTGGCTTGATATCATATGGCGTGGACTACCTGGATGGCTGCAGGCGGAGCGCGGAATACGTAGACCGGATTCTCAAAGGGGCCAGACCTGCCGACCTGCCAGTCCAGCAGCCCACGAAATTCGAGTTTGTGATCAATCTGAAAACCGCCAAAGCGCTTGGCATCAATATTCCCCGAATCTTGCTCGCCCGTGCCGACGAGGTGATCGAGTGAAGCGGGCGTTCGTGAATTAATTTAGTCGCCGGGTGCCATCAGCGTTGGGGACCCGACAAGTTTGGTTCACGCTCCGCGCGAAAAACGTTGCTATACAGATTGGCAATCCACTGACGTCCGCTCGACGTGATGTTGAGATAGCGGATCGCCGTTTCGATCTGCGCTGATACCCTGTTCCAATAAAATTGGGGGTAGCACTCAGTGAGGTCGGCCGGCGAAATATAGCCGAGTTGATCGGGCGTGGACCATGGCGGCGCAATCCTCAATACTGCGACCAGTGCGAGCAGCTGTTCGAAATACTGCGGTTTGAGGATTGGCCAGCGCGCTTCATCGATCTTCTCCGCGCGTCGCGAAATAATTCCTCACATAGTCGTGCATGTCAGGCTTATCTGTGTTCCAGCACCAGCTACCATTCTCGTCGTGGGCAATATCTTTAAAAGGATCGAAGTCAAACCGCCTAAGACCATCGTGCCGTTCCCGATAGTAGCGCCTGTCCACTTCCCCATGCCACAGATGGAACAAGCGGCCATCCAGAAAACTGATGTCGGCACAGTACATTTCGTGGCAACGGCGTGCCCAGCCCAGGTAATGTTCCTTTTGCCTCTCATTCATATTTCGCATAGCGATGTCGAAACACCCATAGACCGCCGAAATCATTGCTAGATCGCCACCGCCGATGATACAGGCATCGTAAAGGCCGGTTTTGGTGAGCTCTTCTCGGCGCGCCGCCCAAGCCAAGCCCTTACTGGTCGAATAGGGTCCACGCTCATTCGGTCGCGCGAAGAGTTCTGCTGCCTCTACTCCCGATGAAACCGTTGAAACGGCGGAAGGTTGTGTAAACAGTGTCGCTGGTTGCGCGTCGCGAGAATTCCAATTGGGAGAAAGATGATGCGCATCGCTGAACGCCTGTACTAACAAGGAGTGATCAAGAAGATAGCTCACGCGTTCGGCCCAATCTTCCGAATCGAAAATAACATCGCAATCCATCCATACGACTTTGCGGCAGGTCGGTGGCAGCGCGCTAAGCGCCAGGTTCAGTAGTCTCTCCTTCTGCCACATAACATCCTTGCCACGCAGTTGAACAAGGATATCTGCGTCGGTTTCGGCCAACTCAAAATTTCGGCCATAAGCCAACTCGACCGCAACAAGTGGTACCTTCAGGGATTTTCGGAATAGTTGGTAATTGGTGCGCCGTCGCTCGTAGTGCATGGGATTGAAGTAACTGGTGATTGCCCAAAGCATATCGGTGCATTGCCGGATTTTGGCAAGTTATCATAAGCCCTTTGCAAGCCATCCGCCGTCAACGGGCAGGTCAATCCCAGTGACGTATTTTGAGGCGTCGGACAACAAAAATTGACACGGACCAACTAAATCCGCTGATTGTCCCCATCGATCCAAAATCATTCGCGACGATCTTGCTTCCTTCGCTTCTGGATCATTGTAGCTCGCACTAGTCATCGCCGTGATCATATAGCCCGGACAAATATTATTCACTCGAACACCCTGCGTTCCAAAATCAACTGCCATTGCACGCGTTATTTGCCTCAAGGCAGCTTTGGATGCCTGGTAGGCCGGGTTATCCGGAAAGCCGAGGTGTGCGCCCAGACTGGTCACGTTGACAATCGAGCCTCCACGGCCTTCGGGCAACTTCATCACTTGTGCGACCATCCGACCGAGTCGGAATGGCGCGATAGTATTGACGGACAGAGTCTGCCAAAAATTATTTCGGCTGTAGCAATCTGCCGGCGGTAGGCTTACACCGGCATTATTTACCAATCCGTCGACTCGGCCGTGTTTCTCGACTACGCTATGAACTATCCGTTCAAGCGAACTATCGTCAGTTACATCGCAAACTTCCGTTCGATACGGATAGTCCGTCGAGTCATATCGGACATCGAGGCCATACACATGTGCACCTGCATGCGCTAAGCCGGCCGCGATTGCTCCCCCGTTGCCGCCTCCCGCGCCGGTTACGATGACGGCGAGCCCTTCGACAGAGAAGATATCTGACGGCATTCTTGCAGGTTGCCTCTTCTAGACGTTTGGCTCAGAGCGACGCGACTGCATGTATTTGGTCCACCCATTTGGTCCTTTATTACTGGCCCTTATGAATCCATTAAGCCGCGTTGCATCCCATCGAATGTGGGCGCGCAGCCTATGGGCATTTGAAACCTCGTCGGTCGTGAGCAGGCCAATCTCTCCGTCGCCCATCGCGCCCTCAATTGTTCGCACACCGCTTACCAATACACGAAATCTCGACGGCTCGACTGAGACAGCCTGATCCGATCCGTACATGGCGCGATCCAGGGTAATGTGTCTCTCCAGGGACGTGATCCCCAAAGCAGTTGCTGCATACGAAACCACCAACCCTATTTCATGACCGCTGTACCCAACGGCGCAGCCATACCTTGCTCTCAGGGCTGGAATAGCCCTGAGGTTAGCGTCCTTGTCGGCCATTGGGTATGCTGAGTTACAGTGCATCAGCTCAAATGGACATTTGGCAGCGCGAAATATTTCTACGGCTCGATCGATGTCGGCCAAGGTGCTCATCCCTGTAGAAATGAACGTGTGCTTGCCGTCATCGGCGACTGCTTTCAATAAATCTTCGTATACGATCATTGCGGAAGGAATCTTATTGCAACGAAGCCCGAACTTTTGCAGGAATTTGTGGCTTGCGAGATCCCAAGCCGAAGCAAACCATTCAATGCCTTTGTGCTTGCAGTATTCATCTATCCGCCAGTAGTTGTCTTCATCGAACTCAAGCGCTTCCTTTTGAGCGCGCTGCGTCGTTCCCCAGGGAGATTCCCGCGGGCTTTCCAGAAAATCCTTGCTGTAAACTAAATCGACAGTGCGCTTCTGGAATTTCACGGCATCGGCGCCGCAGTCTTTCGCGACGTCGATCAGCTGCTTGGCGAGGTCCAAGCTGCCATTGTGATTTATCCCTATCTCGGCGACTACAAATATGCTCATTTAACTACCGCATCCTTGGAACGCTTATCTCTCGTCAGATTGACCGAAATTCGCGGTTGAGCCCGACATCGACCAGAGTCGGGACATTACCTCTTATTCCCTGTTCTATGAGATCGGTAGCATCCGCAATTGTGCTCGCGCGCTCAGCCGCCATGCCGAGCGCATGCGCAAGTCGGATGAAATCGATTGCCGGGTCGTCGAGCTCCAGCCCCAAATAGCGGTCCATCCGAGCGGAGTCTCCTTGAGCCGCATAAAGCCGCTGCTTTAGAATCCGATATGACTTGTTATTGAAGATAACGAATGTGACGGCGACCCGATCATGCGCAGCCGTCCACAATGCCTGGCATGTATACATCGCCCCCCCATCGCCGATGAGCGCAACTACTGGCCGGTCCGGCAATGCAAGTTTAACACCAATCGCAGCTGGCAACGCCCAACCGGTGGCGCCCCCGCGTAAACCGAAAAAACTCTGAGGATCATCGCTGCGGATGAGTTGTCGAATACCTTGTCCAGACGACGTCGTTTCCTCGACCACGACCGCGTCCTTGGGCAATATCTCGCCTATGGCTTGGAGTAACGCCAAAGGCTCGATGGGCGACTTGGTAGCGAGCTCGCGTGCCTTGCTGGCCAGACTTTCGCGTTCCGTGCGAATTGCATCGCTGATGGTCTTTAGTCTGTCGCGCGCAGCGTCGCGGTCGACGTTCGTCATTCTCTCGCGCACTGCAGCGGTCAGATCGGGCAGAGTAGCTTTTGGATCGCCCAGGATCGCTACGCTGGCGGCATAGTTCTTCCCAAGTTCCCACGGATCTACGTCGAGGTGAATCAGCGGCACCCATGGCGGGATAGGTTCAATATCGGAAGGAAGTGCCCAAGTGAACAGGTCGGCACCCACTGAGAACAACACGTCGTGTTGTTCAAGCGCCTGCCGGACGGCCTGTGCTCGTGGAAATATGGTGCCGCGAAGCAACGGATGTGAGGTGGGGAACGAAGCGGTACTCGGCAATAACTCGAGGTAGACAGGTGCGCCCAACGTCTCGGCGAGATCAACGAGTTCGACGTGTGCACGACTCTGAGCGACCGCATCTCCTGCGATAATTAATGGGCGCTTTGCGCTGGCAAGAAGCGCCGCCGCCTCTTCGATGGCCGCGTGGTCGCCACGCAATCTTGGCGCTACGCGTGTCGGCTCCTGAAGATCAACGTTACCCTCTTCGCCAAGAATGTCGGCCGGCAGCGACAGAAAAACCGGCCCAGTGGGCGGAGCGAGCGCGGTTTTCGCCGCGCGGTGGATTAAACGCGGCAGGTCCTCAAGCCGACGCACTTCGCTCGACCACTTCACGAGTGGGC
>DASSYU010000375.1:0-7193 GCA_035703125.1 Pseudolabrys sp.
GGTGGCCGCCGGCCAGGGCCTGCGCGCAGGCGGCGACATGCCCAAACAGTTCCGCGAAATCGGAGGAGCGTCCTTGCTCCGCCGCTCGTTGTTGGGCTTTGCCAGCGTCCCGGCCGTCAGCGCGCTGCAGCCTGTCGTTCGCAAGGACGACATCGACCTCGTGCGCGAACACACCCGTGACATCCGAATTCTGCCTCCGGTCTTCGGCGGCGCGACGCGACAGGTGTCGGTACGCGCAGGCCTCGAGGCCCTTTCTTCGCGCTCGCCCGATATCGTCCTCGTTCACGACGCCGCCCGGCCATTCGCCAGCGCCGACCTGATCGCCCGGGCGATTGCAGCCGCGGAAAAGACCGGCGCAGCCATCCCGGTGCTGCCGGTGACCGACACGGTCAAACGGCTTGGGCCCGACGGCACCATCGAAAAAACCATAGACCGGGGACCTCTCCGCCTGGTGCAGACGCCGCAAGCCTTCGCCTTCGACGCGCTGCTCGACGCTCACCGCCGTGCCGCCGAGAAGGGGCGTGAGGACTTTACGGATGACGCCGCGCTGGCCGAATGGGCCGGCATGACCGTGAGCGTGTTCGCCGGCGAGCCCGGCAACATCAAGCTCACCACGCCGGAAGATTTCGCCCGCGCCGAGGCGACGCAATCCGCGATGCTCGGTGACGTACGGACCGGCTCCGGTCTCGACGTTCACGCTTTCGGTCCAGGCAATCACGTGATGCTCGGGGGCGTCCGCATCGCGCATACGCAGGCCCTCACCGGTCATTCGGATGCCGACGTCGCCCTGCATGCGCTGACAGACGCAATTCTCGGCGCTCTCGCCGACGGTGATATCGGGGCCCATTTTCCGCCGAGCGACCCGCAATGGCGCGGCGCCTCGTCCGATCGCTTCCTGGCCTTCGCCGTCGACCGCGTGCGGGCCAGAAAAGGCCGCATAGCGCACCTCGACCTCACAATTGTATGCGAGGCCCCCCGCATCGGCGCGCACCGCGACGCGATGCGGGCCAACATCGCCAGGCTTGCCGGGATCAGCGCCGAGCGCGTCGGCGTGAAGGCAACCACAAGCGAAAAGCTCGGCTTCACCGGCCGCGGCGAAGGCATCGCGGCCTATGCGACGGCAACGATCCGTCTGCCTTGGGAATAGTATGGCCGATCAATCCGCAATAGATGCCGCGAAGGCGCTGCTCGATATCTGCTCACGGAAGAAACTGACGCTCGCAACAGCGGAATCCTGCACAGGCGGCCTGGTTGCAGCAACGATCAGTGAAATTCCGGGCTCGTCGGTGGTGCTCGATCGCGGCTTTGTCACCTATTCGAACGAGGCCAAGCAGCAGATGCTCGGTGTCACGCCGGCCACCATCGACGTCTATGGCGCGGTCAGCACCGAATGCGCTGAGGAAATGGCCAAAGGCGCCCTCGCCCATGCATCGGTCGACCTCGCCGTTTCGATTACAGGCATTGCGGGGCCAACCGGCGCCGTGCCCGGCAAGCCAATTGGGCTCGTCTATTTCTGCGCGGCGTCACGCAGCGGTCGGGTCATTGCGCACGATCGCAAATACGGTGACATTGGCCGTACCAAGGTTCGCGATCAATCCGTGCTGCAGGCGCTGAATATGTTGCGCGAATTGGCGGAAAAGGAAGAGCCGCGGCCTCCCGCCGGTAAGAGCTAGACCACAATCGGCCTTTTTCTTTGCGCGGATTGGCGTAAGATTGCCCTATCGGCCGCTGGTAAGGGGCGAGTTTTAGACACTCATACGAAATTTCCTCCGGTCGGCGGACCGAAATAAAACGAGGGGAAACGTCATGAAACGTCGTCAATTCCTGCAAGCCGCGGGCGTGGGGCTTGCGGCATCAGCCGTTGCTGCACCTGCAATCGCTCAATCATCTCCTGAAGTGAAATGGCGCCTGACGGCAAGCTGGCCGAAGTCGCTCGATACGCTTTACGGCGGATGCGAATATTTCTCCAAGCGCATCGCCGAAATCACCGACAACAAATTCCAGATCCAAGTGTTTGCCGCCGGCGAAATCGTTCCCGGCCTGCAAGTCCTCGATGCGGTCGGCAATGGCACCGTCGAGATGGGCAATACCGCTTTGTACTACTACTTTGGCAAGAACCCGGCTTTCACATTCGGAACAGCACTGCCGTTCGGGTTGAATGCCCGTCAAATGATTTCCTGGCTGCGGCACGCCGGCGGCGAGGATCTGCTCAATGGTCTGCTCAAGGAATACAACTGCATCGGCTTTGCCGCGGCCAATACCGGCGCGCAAATGGGTGGCTGGTTCCGCAAGGAGATCAATTCGACCGACGACCTCAAGGGCTTGAAGATGCGCATCGGCGGTTTCGCCGGCACTATTGTCGCGAAGCTCGGATTAGTGCCGCAACAGCTCGCGGCCGGCGATATCTATCCCGCACTTGAGAAGGGAACGCTCGACGCCTGCGAATGGGTGGGCCCGCATGACGATGAAAAGCTCGGCTTCGTCAAGGTCGCCAAGTACTACTATTATCCCGGCTGGTGGGAAGGCTGCGGCCAGGCGCACAACATCATGAACATGGCCAAATGGAACGAACTGCCCAAGGCCTATCAGGCGGCGATTTTCACGGCATCCAACGACGCATGGGTCTGGACGCTGTCCAAATACGATGCCCTAAATCCTGTTGCGCTAAGGCGACTGATCGCGGCTGGCGCGCAGTTGCGCCCGTTCCCTCAACCAGTTCTGGAAGCCTGCTACAGGGCGGCAAACGAAATCTACGACGGTCTCTCAAAGACCAATCCGCATTTCAAGAAACTCTATGACAGCCTCGTACCCTTCCGCGCCGATTCCTTCGCATGGTTGCAAGTTGCCGAACTCGGATTCGACAACTTCATGATGAGAATGCGCACGCGCACCTGATCGGCGACAATTTTGGTGGCCCGGCGGATGCCAGCCGCCGGGCCATTCCATTCATGCTGTGTTGCGTCCATAGACGACGTCTGCGCGCCGCTCGAAGGCCGCGGCGAAACGACGGAACGCAGCATCGAACATCGCCCCCATCAGCATTGCGAGCGCACGACTCTTGAATTCATAGGTGATGAAAAACTCAACGTCGCAGGCGCTGTCGCCCGCTGGATGAAAGGTCCAGCGGTTGTGCATGCGCTTGAACGGCCCACTGAGGTATTCGACGAAAATCCTGCGATTGGGCCGGTCAAGGGTGACACGGCTGGTGAATGTCTCGCGAACGATCTTGTAGGCAACCGTCATATCGGCGACCAATACAATGGTGTCATCGTCCTTCTCGCTACGACTCTTCACCACCAAGGCGCTGCACAGGGGCACAAATTCGGGATACTTTTTGATATCCGCGACCAGGTCGAACATATCCGCTGCGGCGTGGCGGACACGGCGCTTCGTGGAAAACTCAGGCATCGGCCATCAGAGTGCAGCAGCCCGCGCGGCCTTCAGGCGCGCGAAATCGTCGCCGGCGTGATGCGATGACCGCGTCAGCGGCGAAGCGGCCACCATCAGGAAGCCCTTCGCATAGGCAATTGTTTCGAGCGCTTTGAACTCTTCGGGCGGCACAAAACGCTTGACCTCGTGATGCTTGCGGGTCGGCTGCAGGTACTGCCCGATAGTCAGAAAATCCACCTGCGCCGAGCGCATATCGTCCATCACCTGCAGCACTTCGTTCCGGTCTTCGCCGAGACCGACCATGACCCCCGACTTCGTGAACATGGCCGGATCAAGCTCCTTCACCCGCTGCAGCAGCCGCAGCGAATGAAAGTAGCGCGCGCCGGGACGCACGATGAGATAGAGCGACGGGACCGTCTCGAGATTATGGTTGAAGACGTCCGGCTTTGCTTCGACGACAATCTCAAGTGCGCCGTCCTTGCGCAGAAAATCCGGCGTCAACACTTCGATGGTGGTTTGCGGGCAGCGTTTGCGGATGGCCCCGATCGTTTCGGCAAAGTGCCGCGCGCCGCCATCGGACAGGTCGTCGCGATCGACGGAGGTCACCACGATGTGGGCGAGACCGAGTTTCGCGGTCGCGTCGGCGACATGGCTCGGTTCGTTCGCGTCGAGGGCGCCCGGCAGGCCGGTCTTCACATTGCAGAAAGCGCAGGCACGGGTGCAGGTGTCACCCATGAGCATGAAAGTTGCGTGCTTCTTCTCCCAGCATTCGCCGATATTCGGGCAACCGGCCTCCTCGCACACCGTATGCAGGCCGTTGTCACGCATGATCTTCTGGGTGGCGAAATAACCCGCCGAGACCGGAGCCTTCACACGAATCCAGTCGGGCTTTTTCTGGGCCGGTGAATCCGGCCTGTGCGCCTTCTCCGGGTGACGCGGGCGCGGATTGTTCACCAGGTCGAGAACGACTGCCATGGCTCCTACTTACGGCTGTGCCGTGACCGCCGCAAGGCCGCTTTGGGTGCCTAAATTCGTCTGTTTTCCCGATTTATGGATGCGGCACGGCGGCTGACTCGGATACAACTATTTGCATTCTACGAGTTTGCCTCCGCCCCGCCTTCAGGATTGCAATGGCTAGACGATCAACGCCACGCTCGAAGACGCGGACGCACGCTCTCACACTCGCCATCTACACCGCCGCGGTTTTCCTGAGCGCACTGCTGCTGTTCGGCGTGCAGCCGATGTTTACGCGCATGGTGCTGCCGCGCCTGGGCGGCTCGCCATCGGTGTGGTCCGTTGCACTGGTCTTTTTTCAATCGATGCTGCTCGCCGGCTATGCCTACGCCCATGTGCTGACAACCTTGCGGCAGCGCTATATGCCGGTCGCAATTCATCTTGCGCTTCTGCTCTTGGCCGCGCTGACGCTCCCGCTGGGAATCGCACAAGGCTGGGGCGCGCCACCCGTGACAGACATTGCCGCGCTTTGGCTTCTCGGTCTCTTCGCGGTTTCGATCGGCCTGCCGTTCTTCGCATTGGCCGCCAGCAATCCGCTGTTGCAGGCCTGGTTCGTGCGCACCGGCCATCTCGATGCACATGATCCGTATTTTCTTTACGCGGCATCGAACGTCGGGAGCTTCCTTGCGCTACTCGCGTATCCCGCGCTGTTCGAGTCGGTATTCACGTTACAGATGCAAAATCGAATGTGGAGCTTCGGCTTTGCGCTGCTCATCCTGCTGGTCGCCGGCTGTGCAGTTTTGATGTTGAAAGCTCCGCGCGGCCGTATCGCCGGGGCCGGGCGCAGCAAGGCCGCCCCCAAGCCGACATGGCCGGCGATCGGACGCTGGGTTTTCATTTCGGCCGTTCCATCCGGCCTGCTCGTCGCGGTCACCGCTCATGTTTCGACCGATGTCGCCGCGGCGCCGCTCCTGTGGGTTATTCCGCTTTCGCTCTATCTCCTGACCTGGGTGCTGGTTTTTCAGCGCCGGCCTCTGATCCCGCATCGGATTGTGCTGTTCATGCAACCTTTCGCGGTCGCTGCGATCGTGGTGCTGCTTTTCTATACGACCTGGATCCCGATATTTTTCAACCTCGGCGGCCATCTGCTGGCGTTTTTTATCATCGCTCTGGCATGTCATGGCGAGCTCGCCCGGACCCGGCCGCCTCCACGCGATCTGACGACGTTTTATGTTTCGCTGTCTTTCGGCGGCATGGTCGGCGGCCTTCTTGCCGGATTGATCGCGCCATACGCGTTCTCATGGGTTGCCGAATATCCGATCCTCGCCGTGCTGGCAGTGCTCTGCCGTCCCCTCTCTCAGGACATATGGAAGCCATTCAATCGCTGGCTCTGGCCGCTTTCGCCGTCGCAATGGCCGCAGTTCGGCAGCTGGTTCTGGCCTGCGGCGACCGTGATCGCGATCTTTCTGCTGGCCCCCGGCTTCGGCGGCGCGGCCCTCGACGATGACGATACTCTTCTCACCGCTGCCGTGCTTGCGCTCGCGGGAATTTCGATTGTCTTTTTCCGCGATCCGCCCAAGTCCGCTCTTGTGGTCGCAATCGCGCTCGTCGCGATCCGGATTTATCCAACCGGCGAATTTCACATCGTGACCCTGCGCAGCTTTTTCGGAGTGCACAAGATCTACGACACTGATGATGGGCGCTTTCGCATACTCAAGCACGGCTCCACGATTCACGGTGCGCAGATAATCGCTGACGAAGATGGCGAGCCGGTCAGCGGCCGCCCGAAGCCGATCGCCTACTATCACGATAAATCGGCAATCAATCAGGTGATCGGGTCCGTTCGGGCGCGGAAAGAGGGCCCGCTGCGCGTCGCAGTGATTGGCCTTGGCTCCGGCACGCTGGCCTGCCGCATCGCGCCTGGCGAGACATGGCGGTTTTTTGAAATCGACCCGACGGTGGTCGAGATCGCACGCAACCCCGCGCATTTTACCTTCTTGTCGTCCTGCGCGCCGAATCTCCCGATTGTGCTTGGCGACGCCCGCCTCACATTTGCGCACGAGCCTGACCGCGTCTACGACCTCATCATTGTCGATGCCTATTCGTCTGACGCCGTTCCGGTGCATCTTGCGACCGCCGAAGCAATGGCTCTCTATAAATCAAAGCTCGCCCCACACGGCGTCGTGATGATGCACATCTCGAACAGGCACCTTGAGCTTAAGAGCGTTGTCGAAGGAATTGCCAACGCCAACGGGCTCAAGACCTGGATCTGGAGCAGCGACACGGAAGAAACCGACGACGGCAATTATATTTTTGCATCGGATGTTGCGGTTGTGGCCGCGGACGCTGACGACATCGGCGAACTGAAATGGAGCAAAAAGTGGGTGTTCACCCCGCCCGATCCGGCCGTACGAACCTGGACCGACGACTATTCCAACATCGCCGGTGCCTTGTGGCGCCGATACGCCAAATAAGGTCGCATTAGACGTTGAGCACGCGCCCGTAGGCATCGAGCACTGCTTCCTTCATCATTTCCGACAATGTCGGATGCGGGAAGACCGTGTGCATCAGTTCTTCTTCCGTCGTCTCAAGGTTCATCGCAACGACGTAACCCTGGATAAGCTCGGTCACTTCAGCGCCGACCATATGAGCGCCGAGCAGCTGACCGGTTTTCTTGTCGAAAATGACTTTCACCAGGCCCTGATCCTCACCGAGCGCAATTGACTTTCCGTTGCCCATGAAAGGAAAGCGACCGACCCGGATATCGAGTTTTTTCTCTTTCGCTGCCTGCTCGGTGAGCCCTACCGACGCGATTTGCGGCGAGCAATAAGTGCAGCCGGGGATCATCA
>DASSYU010000379.1:0-3939 GCA_035703125.1 Pseudolabrys sp.
GCGGCATCGATAATCGCAACGGTATGGCCGGCGACCGGCCTGCCAATGGCGCCCGGCTTCGATACTCCGATGGCGCTGCATGCGGAAAGGACTATGTTGCATTCCGTCTGGCCGTAAAACTCGTTGATGACGAGCCCGAACGCCGACTTTCCCCACTCGTAGGTTTCCGCCCCGAGCGATTCGCCGCCGGAGCCGATCGAGCGCATGTTTATGGTATGGCGGCCTTTCGGATTTGGCGCGGCGCGCAGCATGCGGAGCGCAGTTGGAGGAATGAAGGCGTTGCGGATTTGTGTCCGGGCCATCAACGCAAAGGCCTCTTCCGGATCGAATTTCTCGAAACGACGCGCAACCACCGGTACGCCGTAGTGCAGACCTGGCAGCAGGACATTCAGCAATCCGCCTGCCCAGGCCCAGTCGGCCGGCGTCCAAATGCGATCGCCCGGCTGGGGCAAAAAATCGTGGTGCGTTTCGACACCGGGGAAATGACCGATCAGCACCCGGTGACCGTGCAAGGCGCCCTTCGGCTGTCCGGTCGTACCGGACGTATAGACCATCATCGCCGGGTCGTCGGCTGCCGTGTCGACCGGTGCAAAATCCGGCGAGGCCTTCGCGAGCAGGTCGGCAAACGCGAGCGTGCCGTCACATGGGCCACCGAGAGAAAGGACCAGTTTGAGCGCAGGTAAATCCTTTCTAATTTCGGCAATGCGCTCGGCACCGCGCGCATTCGTGATCAGCGCCGCGGCACCGGAATTCTCCAAACGATAGGAAAGCGCATCCGTCCCGAACAGGACGGCGAGCGGCAGTGCAACGCCGCCAAGCTTGTAGATCGCGATGTGGATTGCAGCCACCTCGGGAAGCTGCTGCAGCAGGATCGCAACTCGATCGCCGCGCTTGATGCCATTGGCTTGCAGTGCGTTGGCGAGCCGGTTGGACGTCTCGCGCAGCCAACCATAGGTGACCTGCTCGTCACGCCCGTCGGGCCTGGCATGTAAAATGGCAAGGCGGCCGGGCTCCTTCTCGGCCCAACGGTCGCAGACATCGACGCCGATATTGTAACGGGCGGGCACCGGCCAGCGGAACTGGCGGATTAGCGAATCATAGTCCTTGACGCGAGGTAGAACCGGCATGGAACGCAAAACTAGTCAGCGAGCGAGGTAAGGTCCAGCCCGCCTTTCAATTCAACCTCACACGTAGAAAATTCCAGTACGGCGTGGTCGGGGAGACGACATCGATCGGTTGCTTCTCTCCACCCTGACCCGACACGAACGAAAACGTACTCGAACCGGCCGCAAGAGGTTCGAAACGCAAGATCATTATTTCGCTGGCGGCATAGTCGCGGCGTTCGGGACAGGCCGTGATATTCTCCCCACCGAGATAGCGATAGTTGCGCCCGCTGGCGAGAAGATAGGGGCTGTTGGGGCCGCTCGCTGCAAAGCAGACTTTCGTCAACGGCGCTTGCGCCTGTAGGTGGATTTCGGTGTGCCCTGGCGGACGCTTGATCTCAACGATCGCCACCGGCACCTGATTTTCGGCGCGATGTAAAAGCGTCTCTGCGGTGGCCAGCTGCACCACCAGCAATAGCGCCACAAAGAAAATGCCGCCGAACAGCGCCTGCCAAAAAGTGCGCGTCATACTGCCTCGCTAACAAGAAAATTATCCCGACCGGGTGGCGGCTGCCAAGTGACCATGAGGCGGCTTCTCGTTGAGCTATTCCGACTTGTCGTCGGGCTCGGCGAGGATCATTGCCCAGTAGACCCTGTATTTCGAGCTTGGCGTGTAGACCGCCGCGATGCCCATTCGGGTGGCGCCGGTGAGCAGCATATTGGCGCGATGCGGATTCGAGTCACGCCAGCCGGAGAACGCCTCGGCCAAGGTGTGGTAACCCGCGCTGATGTTCTCGGCCGCCCTTTTTGCATCGTAACCCGACGCCTTCAGCCTCTGCACGAACGGCTTGCCGGCGCCGTGGTCGAGCTTGTCACGCTTGGCCATCGCTTCCGCTTGCGCTTGCGCGAGCCGCATCAGGTCTGCATCAAGCGCGACCACAGGCAAACCATTGTTTGCGCGGTACCCCGAAATCATCGAGGCCGCGGCGGCGGCATCAAGTTGGGCGCCCGGCTGTGCAAGATTGCGATAGAAGCTCGGCTCCGATTTCGGAACGGAATTGTCGGCGCAACCGCCGATCACACAAAGCGCGGGCAGCAATAGCAGCAAACGATAAAGCGGCATCACCGGGAATTTCTCCGAATCGACTGCTCGACCTCGCCCTATGACAATGGCCGAACGGTGAACACCGCGTTACACCTGTGAGGAACGTAAAGCCTGCCAGATACGCTCGGAGGTCGCCGGCATGTCGAGCCTTGCGCCCTTCGGCAGAGCATCGATGATCGCATTCATTACCGCCGGCGGCGCCGCCGTCGTGCCGGCCTCACCGGTGCCTTTCACGCCCAGCGGATTGGTGCGACAGACAACTGAGTGGTGCTCGACTTTCATCCCCGGCATCAGGTCGGCGCGTGGCATCGCATAATCCATGAACGAACCGGACACGAGCTGCCCCCCCGCATCATAGATGGTGTTCTCCGTCAGCGCCTGACCAAGGCCCTGCGCAACACCGCCGTGAATTTGTGCCTCGACGATGGTGTGGTCGAGTACGTTGCCGCAGTCGTCGACTGCGACATAAGAAACAATATCGACAGCGCCTGTCGAAGGATCGATCTCGACTTCGGCGACATGGCAGCCATTGGGAAACGACGGCGGCACTTTGATGCCGGCCTGCGTATCGAGGCTCTCCGGGATGACGCCTTGGCGCTTGAGCTCCGCGGCACGCGCCGCCACATCGAACAGCGAAACCTCGCGTCCAGAATTTTTCACACTGAACTTGCCGTCCGCAAAGTCGATCTCACTCTCGCCTGCCTGCAACAGCATGGCGGCAACACGCTTGCCCTTCTCAAGAACCGCATCGGATGCGCGCGCAACGGCGCCACCGGTCATCATGGCTGAGCGCGACGCCACTGCGCCAAAACCGGGAACGTCGCGGGCGGAATCGCCGGAGGTAAGCGTGACGGCTTCCGCCGCTATGCCCAATCGCCGTGCGGCGACACCGCCAAACACGGTCTTGTGCCCCTGCCCGCTCGCGCCGGCGCCGACACTGACCTCCACGGATTTTCCGCCGGGAAACGAAACACGCGCCGCCTCCTCTGGAAAAGCGCCTGAAATCTCGAGGTAACAGCCAATGCCAATGCCACGCAGCTTGCCGCGTTTTTTTGCGGCCTTCCTGCGGTCACGAAATCCGTCGTAGTCAGCAGTCTTGAGCGCCCGCTCGAAAACCGCCGGAAACTCGCCGCTGTCGTAGGTGTTTCCGAAGGCCGTCGTGTATGGGATTTTCTCGGGCTTGATCAGATTGCGCCTGCGCAACTCAGCGGCATCGATGCCGGTGACATCGGCGGCCGCGTCGATGACGCGCTCGATAAGATAGCTCGCTTCCGGCCGTCCAGCGCCACGATAAGGCCCAGTGGGCAAGGTGTTGGTGAATACGCAGCGTGTGTTCACTTGTGCGAGGGGGATGTCATAAACGGTCGGCAGGCAGCCGGAGACGTGAGTCGTGAACACGAAATGCGCGACCCCCGTGAAATATGCGCCGAGATTGCCGATGCAGTCGACGCGCAAGGCCTGAAAGCGGCCACGAGAATTGAGCGCAAGCTCTACCGTCCAGAATGAATCGCGCCCCTGATTATCAGTGACAAACGCCTCGGAGCGGGTCGAAGCCCAGTGGATGGGTTTCCCTACGGCACGCGCGGCATGCAGCATGGGGACGTATTCCGGATAGCACCAACCCTTCATGCCGAACGCGCCACCGACGTCTTCGGTGAGAAGGCGCAATTCTTCCGGCTTGATGTTCATGGCGCCGGCGATCTGCCCGCGGACGCTGGCGACGCCCTGCGT
>DASSYU010000504.1:0-2165 GCA_035703125.1 Pseudolabrys sp.
TAACCCCTCCTCTTCCGCTCATGCCCGCGAAAGCGGGCATCCAGCACTTTTGTCGTCTGGGTCCCCGCTTTCCGCCTCCGCGCTCCGCGCTTCGGCGGACTCAAACCCGCCGAAGCTCGCGCAGCGAGCGTAGGCTGGGTCGCGGGGACGAACGGTTTGTTACGCCGCCTTTTCTTCCTTCTTCGGCGCGCTGAGAGCGCCGGAGTTCTTGATTTCGGAAATATCTTTTGCCGAGAGCTTGAGCACGTCCTTCAGAATCTCGTCGGTGTGCTCGCCAAGCAGCGGCGAGCGCTTCACCTCGGAGATCGAGTCAGACAGTTTGATCGGATTGCCGACCGTCAGGTACTTGCCGCGCGTCGGATGGTCGACCTCGACCACCGTTCCGGTCTTGCGCAGCGACGGCTCCTCGGCGATCTCCTTCATCGACAGGATCGGACCGACCGGAATGTCTACCTTGTTGCAGATTTCCATGACCTCGAACTTGGTCTTGGTCATTGTCCATTGCTCGATGCGCTCGAAGATCTTCTTGAGCTTAGGCAGCCGCGCGCGCGGCGTGGCATATTCCGGATCGGCCTTCCACGTCGGCTCGCCGATCAGATCGCAGATTTCGCCCCAGACCGGCGCCTGTGTGATGAAATAGATGTAGGCGTCGGGATCGCTCTCCCACCCCTTGCACTTCAGGATCCAGCCCGGTTGACCACCACCTGAATCGTTGCCGGCGCGTGGCACTGCTTCGCCGAACGGCACGCCTTCTCCGTACTGGCTATATTCCGACAGCGGGCCGACCTTGAGCCGCTGCTGGTCACGCAATTTCACCCGGCACAGATTGAGCACGCCGTCCTGCATGGCGGTGAGCACCTTCTGCCCGCGGCCGGTGCGGTTGCGCTGGAAGAGCGCGCAGACGATGCCGAGCGCGAGATGAAGCCCGGTGCCGCTGTCGCCGATCTGCGCACCGGTGACCAGCGGAGGTCCTTCACGGAAACCCGTGGTCGAGGCCGAACCGCCCGCGCACTGCGCGACGTTCTCGTAGACCTTGCAATCTTCGTAGGGACCGGGGCCGAAGCCCTTCACCGAAGCGACGATCATGCGCGGATTGAGCTTGTGGATGTGCTCCCAGGTGAGCCCCATGCGATCGAGCGCGCCGGGTGCGAAATTCTCGACGAGCACGTCGCAGGCCTTGATCAGCTCGTCGAGCACGCGCTTGCCCTGCGGATGCTTTGAATCGATCGTGATCGAACGCTTATTGTGGTTGAGCATCGTGAAGTAGAGCGAGTCGGCACCCTTCACGTCCACAAGCTGGCCGCGTGTGATGTCGCCGACACCCGGGCGCTCGACCTTGATCACATCGGCGCCGAGCCAGGCCAGCAACTGGGTACAGGTCGGGCCCGATTGCACGTGGGTGAAATCGAGAATGCGCACACCCGTGAGCGCCTTGCCGGCCTGGCCCCAGGCCTTGCTCGACGGCCGCGGCGGATGGCCGTTGCCGTTCGCCTTTTTGGCGGCGACGGCTTTGGACTTGAGCCTCACGACTTTCCTGGATGCCGCTTTGGCTCTTCCTTTGCCTTTGGATTTCTTGCGCGTAGCCATTGACGTTTTTCCTCTTGAACTCTCTGAGCTGGAACCGGTTACTTCTTTTTCTGAAGCTTGCTTTGCGGATTGAGATTGCCGATACGGCCGCTCTCGCTGCCGGCGGCCGGGTCGATCACCGCGTTGATGAGTGTCGGCTTGCCACTGTCCATCGCGGCGTTGACGGCACGCTTGAGCTCGTCGGGGCTCGTCGCATTGACGCCGACGCCGCCGAACGCCTCGATCATCTTGTCGTAGCGCGAGCCTTTGACGAACACGGTCGTCGCCGGTTCGGAATTGGCGCTGTTGGTGTCCGTGCCGAGATAGATACCGTCATTGTTGAAGATGACGACGCAGACCGGCAGCTTGTAGCGGCAGACCGTCTCGATCTCCATGCCGGAGAAGCCGAAGGCCGAGTCGCCCTCGACGGCAAGCACCGGCTTGCCGGTCTCGATCGCCGCGCCGATGGCATAGCCCATGCCGATCCCCATCACGCCCCAGGTGCCGACGTCGAGGCGCTTGCGCGGCTGGTAGACGTCGATGATGCCGCGCGCGAGATCGAGCGTGTTGGCGCCTTCGTTCACCAGGATCGCGTCGGG
>DASSYU010000041.1:0-2838 GCA_035703125.1 Pseudolabrys sp.
CGATGGATGCGCCGCTGCCATCCGGCAACTGGACAGTGATGGGGCCCTCGGCGGTGGCCTGGAGCGCGGAGAACCAGGCACCGCGGGCGATGACGCGCGCCGACATGGACAGAGTACGCGACGAGTTCGTCCGCTCGGCGGAAATGGCGCAGCGGGCCGGCTTCGACTGGCTCGAGCTGCATTACGCGCACGGCTACCTGATGTCGGCGTTCATCACGCCGCTCACCAACAAACGCACCGACGAATACGGCGGCGGTCTCGAGAACCGCATGCGGTTTCCGCTTGAGGTGTTTCGCGCAGTACGGGCGGTGTGGCCCGACGACAAGCCGATCTCGGTGCGCATTTCTGCGAATGATTGGGTGCCGGACGGCATCTCGCCGCGCGATGCGGTCGAGGTCGCGCGCATTCTGACCGACGCCGGCGCCGACATGATCGATGTATCCGCTGGACAGACGTCGAAACGGGCGAAGCCGGTCTACGGACGGATGTTTCAGACGCCGTTCTCCGACCGTATCCGTAACGAAGCGGGCATTGCGACGCTCGCGGTCGGGAACATTTACGACGCCGACCACGTCAATTCGATCCTGATGGCAGGACGGGCCGACCTCGTCTGCCTTGCGCGGCCGCACCTTGCCAACCCGTACTGGACACTGCACGCCGCAGCAGACCTTGATTATGAGGGTTTGGCCTGGCCGAAACCTTATTGGCCGGGCCGCGATCAGCTGCATCGATTGAGGTCGCGTCCTGATGTGATGACGGGGAAGGTGTGATGGGCGCGCTCGACGGCTTGCACGCACTGGTCACGGGCGGCGGCACCGGCATAGGGGCGGCGATCGCGCGGGCGCTCGCGAAGGAGGGCGCCGCCGTGACGCTCGTCGGACGCCGGAGGGCACCGCTCGATGCGGTTGCGCGCGATCTGCCAAAATCCATCGCGGTCGCCGCAGATGTAACAAATGCCGCAGACTGCAGGGCAATGGTGGCAGCCGCGCACGCCGCCCATGGGCCGATCGACATTGTTGTAGCCAATGCCGGCGCGGCCGAGAGCGCGCCTGCGGCAAAAATCTCGACCGAGCACTGGCAGCGGATGATCGGGGTCAACCTGACCGGCGCGTTTTTGACGGTGCAGGCCGCTTTGGGCGACGTGACGCGCAAAGGCAATGGGACACGGCGCATCGTATTCACCGCTTCGACCGCGGGGTTGAGGGGCTATCCTTACGTGGCGGCCTATTGTGCCGCCAAGCACGGAGTTGTCGGCCTCGCGCGGGCTTTGGCGGCAGAGCTCAAGGCCGACGGGCTTACTGTAAATGCTGTGTGTCCCGGGTACACGGATACGCCGCTTCTGGAGGCCGCGGCTGCCGCGGTCGCCGGCAAGACCGGGCGTTCTGTCGACGAGGCGCGTGCCGCACTTGCCAAGGACAACGCCGACGGCCGGCTGATTTCCCCGGACGATGTCGCCGCCAAGGTTCTGTGGCTGTGCTCGCCGGCGGCGAATGCGGTCAACGGCGAAGCCATCGTCATTGCCGGGGGCGCGGCATGACGATCGCGATCAAGTCGAGGCCACGGCAAACGACGCAGCCGATAAGCAAACAAAGACTGCGGTTATGGATCCGCATATTGCGCGCCGCGCGTGCGATCGAAGCCGAGGTGCGCGAACGGCTCCGTGTCCAGTTCGAGGTGACGCTCCCGCAATTCGATGTGATGGCGGCGCTCGAAAGGAAGCCGGATGGCATGACGATGACGGAACTGTCGCGCTTCCTGATGGTCTCGAACGGAAACGTCACCGGCATCATCGATCGGCTGGTGGCGGACAAAATGGTCGTGCGCCAGGCGCCCGCCGATGATCGCCGCGCGATCATCGTGCGGCTCACTCCGCGCGGCCTGAAACAGTTCACGGCGATGGCCAAGGCGCATGAGACGTGGATCGATGGCCTGCTGTCCGAATTCGACGCGGGCGAGGCGGACACACTGATCCGCCATCTCGATGGATTGTCCAGCCGCATTCGCAATGGAGGGTCGCGCGCATGACCATGAGCGACTTTACGCCGAAACATTTCAATTGGACGGCCAAGAACGGCGTTGCCGTGATCACGCTCAAGGGCGCCGAACGGAAGAATCCGATCACTTTCGAAAGTTATGCCGAACTCGGGCAGACCTTCCGCGAGCTTGCGCGCGCGCGCGACATCAAGGTCGTCGTGTTTGGCTCGAACAGCGGCAATTTCTGCTCCGGCGGGGATGTTCACGACATCATTGGGCCGCTGACGGGCCGTGACATGAAGGGGCTTCTCGAGTTTACGCGGATGACCGGCGAGCTCGTGAAGGCGATGCGCGCCTGCCCGCAGCCCATCATCGCGGCGATTGACGGCGTTTGCGTGGGGGCGGGCGCGATGATCGCTTTGTTCAGCGACATCCGTTTGGGCACGCCGCAGGCCAAGACAGCGTTTTTGTTCACCCGTGTCGGGCTTGCCGGTTGCGACATGGGCGCCTGCGCTCTGCTGCCGCGCGTCATCGGCCATGGCCGCGCGTCGGAGCTTCTTTATACCGGGCGTGTCATGACGGCGGAGGAGGGCGAGCGCTGGGGCTTTTTCAATCGCATTGTCGCCTCCGACAAGCTCGAAGCTGATGCGATGACGCTAGCGCAGCAGCTTGCGAGCGGCCCGACCTTCGCGCACGGCATGACGAAAACCATGTTGCACCAGGAGTTCGCGATGCCGCTTGATGACGCAATCGAGGCGGAGGCGCTCGCACAGGCGGTCTGCATGCAAACGAAAGATTTCCGCCGGGCCTATGAGGCCTTTGTCGCAAAGCAGAAACCGCAGTTTGCCGGAAATTGACGATGCT
>DASSYU010000303.1:0-2820 GCA_035703125.1 Pseudolabrys sp.
CCGGCGAGGTCGCAAGACCATCTACCGGCCGACGTGCCACTACGCCTATCACCCGTGCAATGACGCGGTGCTTTCAATGCACGAGGTCTTCGGGCGCGCCGGCGCGCCGCCGGAGGACATCCATATTCTCGACGAGCACGAAATCGCCGACGGCATCGACGAACTCGGCGTCCTCCTCTACGGGCACAAGAAGAATGCCTACTGGTACGGATCGCAGCTCTCGATCGACGAGACCCGCGAGGTGGCGCCCTACCAGAATGCCACGGGCCTGCAGGTGACCTCGGCCGTGATGGCCGGCATGGTTTGGGCGCTGGAGAATCCGAAAGCAGGCATTGTCGAGGCCGACGAAATGGACTTCCGCCGGTGCCTGGAAGTCCAACTCCCTTATCTCGGCCCGGTCATCGGCACCTACACCGACTGGACGCCGCTCACCGGGCGCCCCGGGCTTTTCCCGGAAGACATCGACAAGCGCGATCCCTGGCAGTTCAGAAACGTGCTGCTGCACTGACGACGTTCTGCGGCGCAAATGCAGCGGGCGGCCACAAGCGGCCGCCCGTTTTGTTTCATGCTCCCGCTTAGTCTACTTCGGTTGTTCAGCAGGCTTCTCGCCTGGCTTGGGCGGCGGGCGCTTTTGCTGCTGTGGCTGCGCCGCGGGTGGAGGCTGAACAGGCCGTTGCTGCTGCGGCGGCTGCACCTGCCGCGGCGGTGGCGGCGGAGGTTGCACCTGCCTTGACTGCGGCGGAGGCTGCACCTGCTGCGGTGGCGGTTGCACCTGCCTTAGCTGTGGCGGCGGCTGCACTTGATGTTGCGGCTGCGGCGGAGGCGGCTGCAGGCGACGCTCTGGTGGCGGCGGTTGCGGTCTCGAGGGCGGCGCCGATTGCGGCGGAATTGGCCGCACGATTGTCGGCTGCTGAGGCGGCGGCGGACCGCCCGATGGTGGTGGTGGTCCTCGCAGCTGCTGTTGCGGTTGAGGTGGCGGCGATGACGGCGTCGTCCCTTGTGGCGGGATTGGCCGCACGATCGCCGGCTGTTGTGGCGGTGGACCGCTGGGCTCCGGCGGCGGGCTTACGTCGCGCCGTTGCAGCTGCTGTTGAGGCGTCGTCACAGCTGGTGGTGTCGTCGACGGCGGCGTTGTCTGTGGCGGCGTAGCCGGCGGCTGCGCCGTGACCGGCGGAGTCGGGCGTGGAGTCTGCACGGCCGGACCGCTTGGCGGTGTCGGCCCGCCGGGTTGTCGCGGCGCGCCGTTCGGCTGTGGCCCCGGCGAAGGCTTCGGCGGCGAAGGCGGCGCGACGGTTGCGCCTTGTGCCGCGCGCGGCGGAGTGGGGCCGAGGCGGCCACGCTCATCGTTGCGGAGGGCCTGTGGCTGCGGCACGCGCGCGACAGGCTGCACGACGGTCTGTGTCGGCTGCACCGTCGCCTGCAGCTGGCTTGGCCCGCCCGGACGCGGCTGCCCGCGCTGATGCCGCTGCCCTGTGCGGTTCAGATCCTGTGGCCTCACCTGCACGGCACCGGCGACCCCTTGCGTGCTCGCCAGAACGCGGGGTTGCACATGAAAGGTCTGTATCGGTCGACGCGAAGCAGCAGCAACAATGCCGGGAGCGATGCCCGGATTGACTGCGAAGCGTCCGCGATGGTCGCGATGCTCCAGTCGCACCGTGCGGTTGACGATCACCGTCCGCCTGAAAACCACGACGGTGCGCTGCGGTGGCAGGAAGTAGGTGCGGACGCGTGGCGCCACCAGATAACGCGGCGGCAGGAAGATCCAGTAAGCAGGATCATTACCGTATTCGTAGACGACCTCGTCAGGCGGCAACGGCGCCCAGCCGACATAATCGTCACCGCGGCGCCAATCGACCCAGGCCGGGCCCCATTCATCGCTGGGCACCCAGAACCAGCCAAGCCGCCGGTCGTGCGCCCAGCGGCCATAGTGGAAGGCCACCCAACCCCAGTCGGCCTCTTCCTCGTCGGAAACCCAATACCAGCCCCACTCTTCGGTATAGACCCATCGCCCATAGGTGTAAGGGCGCCATCCCGGCGGCACATCGTATGGCAACCAGACTTCGCCGAAGCGCGGATGCAGCTGCCACGACCCATAGGGCTCGAGCGCCGACTGAAATTCGGCCGACACCTGTGCATGCGCCGGCGTAAGTGCCGCAATCGTCACCGACGCGGACAGAGTACCGACCGCGATGGCGACGCAAGCAATGACCGCCACGGCCAAACATCGCAAGTGACGAATGACTGTTCTCATGGTCGCTCCAAAATCCTTGTCGCAGGTGAATGTCTATTCAGCTTGAAATTCGGATCGACTCACAAGCAACGCACACACTGAGATGATGCATTGCGGCGATCAAAGGGCGAGAATGCCAGCGTCGCCAGATTCAGTACCAAACGCCAAAGTTTGACCGGTGCTGTCCCAGCCGAGTGCGCTGACAGATTGCTCGTCCGCCTGTCGCGCCAATATCAAGGCATCGTCATCGATGCGCACAAGCTTCACTGCTCCGTCGGCATATCCGACCGCGACAACCGGCTGGCGTGGATGACATGCGACGCTCGTTACACGTGACCCCGCACGTGCCAGGATTTTTGGCTGCCGACCCATCGGGCCATCTTTGCCGTCAAACGGCCAGAGGATGAGTTGCTCGGAACCCGATGTCGCCAGGAATTCTCCGTTTGCGCTCCAGCTTAGCGAGCGCACCCGCGTCGAATAGCCGGACATGCGCATGTGTTTGGCATCGGCAATACGCCATCCGTGGAGCGTCGGTTCTTGCATGGTGGTGATCAGGAACTTGCCATCCGGACTGATCGTCACCCCGAGGT
>DASSYU010000404.1:0-2927 GCA_035703125.1 Pseudolabrys sp.
TCGAGACCTGCACCCATCTCGTGCTCCTCTACTGGATGGACAGGTCGCCGCGCGATCTGGTCTTGCAGGTACCCGGTCACTATGGCGTCCAGCACGGTACCTTCGCCTTGCGCTCGCCGGCGCGGCCAAATCCGGTCGCTATGAGCGTGGTCAAGCTCCTCCGCGTAGATGGCAACCGGCTCTCGGTGGTCGGCCTCGACTGCCTGGACGGCACACCGCTGATCGATATCAAGCCGTATTTCGCCTCTACCGATAGCGTCCCGGATGCGGTGGTGGGCTGGCACAGCCAGAAAGACTAAGAATTCCCAAATCCAAATTTCGACAAATCGTTCCCAAGGTCTTAAGCGTTTTTACCGCTTCACATTCAGGGAACCTTTGAACCTGCTCGGCCATTCTCCCGACTGAAGACGGGAGGGTGTACCGACGAGGGTGTCATGTCCAAGTCAGTTACGTTTGCCGCGATGGCAGCCGCTGCCGCGTTGACGTGCAACGTTGCTAACGCCGAACCGCTCTTCGCTTTCCTCACCCCGCCCGCTCCAGCTCAAGTCGCGCCGCAAGTCGAACGGCCCGCTCCGGCTGACGAGAGCGACGATGCGCGGCTTGATCCGCGGCTGCAGCGCCAGGTCGTCAGCTACAGCGGCCGCGAAGCGCCCGGCACTGTCATCATCGATACGCCGCACACGTATCTCTACTATGTGCTCGGCGGCGGCAAGGCGATCCGCTACAGCATCGGCGTCGGTCGCGATGGCTTCACCTGGTCCGGAGTAAAGTCGGTCGAGCGCAAGGCCGAATGGCCGGATTGGTATCCGCCGGCTGAGATGCTTGCGCGCCAGCCTTATCTGCCGCGCATGACCGCCGGCGGCCCGGGCAATCCGCTCGGCGCGCGCGCGATGTACATTGCTGGCACGCAATACCGCATTCACGGCACCAATGCGCCGAGCACCATCGGCAGGCAGGTCTCGAGCGGCTGTATCCGCCTCACCAATGAAGACGTGATCGATCTCTACAACCGTGTGCAAGTCGGCGCGAAGGTCATCGTGCTGCCGCAGACCTCGGTCGCAGCACGTGCGCATCAGTCGGCGATGCAATCCTATGCGTCGCAGCCTGCCAGCTCTGCGCAAGCGAGATGGGACCGGATCCGCCGCACCGGCGTTTACTGAGCAATTCCTCTATTTTCCCCGCGCTGGCCCGGCCATAGGCGTCCGAAAGCACGCCTATGACGCCGAGCCAATTTTTTGTACGCAGCACTGCAGTTAGCTGTGGCCCACTAAGCGGGATGGCCGGGACAAGCCCGGCCATGACAACCTCGGTCGGGTTCGCTAAACCCACCTCCCTTGGAACGTATGGGTCAGCATATGCGTATTGCAGCGATGGCCGCCGGCGCGGTCGGCGGTTACTTCGGTGCCCGGCTTGCCGCGGCAGGTCACGACGTCTTCTTCATTGCGCGCGGCGCCCACCGCGACGCCATCGCCAAGAACGGGCTGAAGATCGAGAGCGTGCATGGCGACGTTCATTTGCCGAAGCCGAACGTCACCGATGATCCGGCCAAGGTAGGCCCCGTCGACGTCGTGCTGTTTGCAGTGAAGTTGTGGGACACCGAAACGGCTGCAGCAGCCGCACGCCCGCTGCTCGGGCCTGACAGCCGCCTCATCACGTTCCAGAACGGCGTCGACAACATCGAGCGGCTGTCGGCTGTTCTTGGCGCCGATCGCGTCATTGGCGGCGCCGCCTACATTGCGACCGTGATCGCATCTCCGGGCGTAATCAAGCACACCAGCGCCTTCGCGATGATGCGCTTCGGACGCGCCGACAAAAAACCGGACGCCACGCTCAATGCGTTAGTCGATGCCGGCAAAGCGGCGAAGCTCGACATCGCGCTGTCGCCCGACATCCAGCGCGAGCTATGGCAGAAGTTCATCTTCCTGACCGCGATGGCCGGCTCGACGGCAACCTTGCGATCGTCGATCGGACCGATCGTCGCCGACACCGAGTTGCGTGGATTTTTTCGTGCGCTGATGGAGGAGGCCTTTGCGGTCGGCAAGGCCAAGGGCATCGCGCTCGATCCGGCGTATCTCGACGACCGCATGGATTTCGTCGTCAACAAGTGCGAGCCCGGCATGAGAGCTTCAATGGCGCACGATCTCGAACGCGGCAATCGCCTCGAGCTTGACTGGCTCGCGGGCAAAGTGCGCGCGCTCGGCCGCGAGCTCCGCATCCCGACGCCGGCGAGCGACACTGTCTACACCGCGCTCAAATTGCATCGAATGGGATCGCATTGATGCAAGATCAAACGGTTGCCGATCGCGCACGACGATTTGTCGCACCTTTTGCATGAAAAACAAGCAGTTGCGGCGGACAAGCTGATCGCCGACAAGGACCGGCAGGTGACGTTCACCAATCTCGACGCCTTAAAGAGGTTGGCGCATTATCGGCCGCAGGAACTGACGCCAGTTCCTCAAGCAATGGCGCCGGCATAGGCGCTTCGATTCATCTGGCGGGGGACACACTCATGGCACGACGGTACCGGCTTGGACTTGCGCTGGCTGCGCTCGCACTCTCATCGGCAATCCTCGGCGCGGGGCGGACCCAGGCGCAGACCTATCCATCCGGCAAGATCACGTTGATCGTTGCCTTCGCGGCGGGTGGCGTCGCCGACACACTGGCGCGCATGGTCGGTCAGGGCCTGAGCGAACGCCTGCAGCAGAATGTTATCGTAGAGAACCGCGGCGGCGCCGGCGGCAATATCGCGGCCGGTGCCGTGGCGCAGGCGTCCGCCGACGGCCATACGATCCTGGTGACGACGACCGCTCTCGCCATCAACGAGACCCTGCGCGAGACGAAGCCGTTCACGGCCGCGGATTTCAGAACCGTCGCCATCGTCGCGTCGAGCCCGGAATCCCTCCTGACGGGTCCGGGCAATCCGGCCA
>DASSYU010000479.1:0-4797 GCA_035703125.1 Pseudolabrys sp.
AAGCGTTCCAGAAGAAATACGGCAAGCTTCCGGATAACCAATCCTGGGGCGACTACAACTCGCTGAAAATCATTGCGCAATCAATGAATGAGATCAAATCGGCAGATCCGCAGAAGCTGGCCGAGCATCTGCGCAAGGGCGCAAAGTTTGACGTGATGAAGGCCCGTGAATCCTATTTCCGCCCCTATGACAATCAGATGGTCATGGAAATGTACGCGGTACGGGCGAAAGATCCAACCAAGATGAAGGATCGGTGGGATATCTATGACGCGCTTGGCGCTGTACCGGGCCCGAACGAAGACATGGAGACCATTGCGCCTCCAAAGGACGGTGTCTGCAAGATCGGTTGACCCTTTGACCCACGTCATCCGGGGGAGCTGTCTCACGTACCCCGATGACTTCGACTCCTTCAGCGCCGGGTCTTTCGCGTGCAATCTGTTTTTGTCCTCGAGCAGGTTCTGAACGGACTTTTGGTCGGCGCGTATTACCTGCTGATCGCGCTCGGCCTTTCGCTGATTTTCGCGCTTGGCGGCATCGTCAATCTCGCGCATGGCGGGTTCTATGCGATCGGCGCCTACTTCGCCGTGATCTTGACCAATCGCATAGGTTTCTTTGGTGCCCTTATCGTTTCACCAGTGATCGTCGGCTGCCTCGGTATCGTCATTGAACGTCTGCTGTTTCGCCGATTTTACCGTTCTGACCCGATTTTAAGTTTGTTGCTTACCTTTGGATTGGCGATGGTCATCGAGCAGGCACTGCGCATCGTGTTCGGTGCCACACCGCTTCCGTTTTCGATTCCGGCCGAATTGCGCGGTCAAGTGTTTGTAGGTGACTTCATCTATCCGCGCTATCGCCTTTTCATTTTCGGGGTTGCGCTCGCATCCGTTACGGCCACCTGGTTCATTGTTTATCGAACGACCTTCGGCCGGGTGGTGCGAGCGGGCGTGCAGAACCCCGACATCGTCGGTTCGCTCGGCATTTCGCTCGCGCCCTATATGACAGCTATCGCGGCACTCGGCGTAGGACTCGCCGGACTCGCCGGTGTTTTGCTCGCGCCGATTGCGGGCGTGCATCCGGCGATGGGTGCGGAAATTCTAACGGCGGCCTTCGTCGTTGTCGTCATCGGCGGTCTTGGTTCGTTCTGGGGCGTCATCGCGGCCGCCATGCTCGTTGGCGTGGTGCGCGGAATTACCATCTATTTCAATCCGTCCTGGGGCGAAGCGTCGATGTATCTCTTGATGGCACTTGTCCTGTTGCTGCGGCCGCGCGGGCTCTTCGGCGAGCGCATCGAAAAATTCGAGTAACGACAGTGCTAAACAACCACCCGTCCCTCATTGTCGCCGCACTATCGCTGGTTGCCCTTCCATTCGCGCTCGATTTTGTCGGACTCCCGTTGCGCTCTGCCATCGATGTCGTGGCATTTGCGATTGCATGCATGGGTCTCAACATTCTCGTCGGGAATACAGGCCTCGTTTCATTTGGGCATGGCGCCTGGTTTGGACTCGGCGCCTATGCCGCGGCTTTGAGCCAGCGCTACTGGTTTCCGGGGTCGATCGTTCTGCCCGCACTATTCGCAATTGCTTTCGTGGCCGTGTCTGCTGTTCTCTCTGGCGCACTTATCTTGCGGCGCCGTGGCGTTTATTTTTCACTGCTGACGCTGGCACTCACCGCGCTGCTCTTTGCCATTACCTATCGTTGGACTGAGTTTACAGGCGGCGAAAGCGGACTGGGCGGTGTCACCCGCGCGACCGTGCTTGGCACCGATTTTGAACGAGACAGCAACTATTATTGGCTGGTTGCTGCAGTCGCGATGGCTATTTGTTTGCTGCTCTGGCGCTTCCACCGGTCACCGGTTGGCAGCGTGCTTCTAGCGATCCGCGAAAATGAACAGCGCGCGCGCTTCGTCGGCTATCCGACCAATCGTTACAAACTGATCGGTTTTGTGCTCTCGGCAGCGGTCGTCGCCGTCGCAGGCACGCTTTCGGTTTTCAATCACCGCTTCGCCTCGGCCGAACCGCTTTCTGTCGCTTTCTCGGGTGAGCTTATTGCCATGGTGGTCATTGGCGGCATGCGAAGCTTTCTCGGACCCGCACTTGGCGCCTTATTCTTTATCCTGTTTCGCGAGTTTTTATCGATCTGGACTCTGCACTGGCTGTTCTATTTTGGACTCCTATTCATCGCTTTTATCGTGTTCTCGCCAACTGGTCTCGTCGGTGTTGCCGAGCGGCTATTGGCCCCGATCCGCAGGCGGGAGATCAAGGCCGCCGCCATGGCGGCCCGCCAAACAGCGGAGGCCCTGTCGTTGCCGCGAAGCTTGCTGCAGCGAGGCGACAACAACCGCCTCGCCCTCTCGGCCAGAAGCCTGGATAAGAGCTTCGGCGGCATCCACGCCGTGCGCGGCTTTGATCTATCGGTACACGACAAGACGCTGCACGCATTGATCGGTCCCAATGGCGCGGGAAAGACAACTGCATTCAATGTGTTATCCGGCCTTTATCGCCCGGATGGCGGTTCGGTCGAACTCGAAGGAAAGGTAGTCGGGGGACTCAGGCCGGAAGATATCACGAGGGCCGGTGTCGGCCGCTCGTTTCAGATCACCAATTTGTTTGCCGGCTTGAGCGTTGAAGAAAATATCCGTCTTGCCGTGCAAGCACGCTCGCGCATGCGCTACGCGCTATGGCGCTCGACGGCTTCGCTCGCCGATGTTCACACCGAGACCGGAGAGCTTCTCCGCTACCTTGGTCTCGGCGGCATCGAAGGTGTCGAGGCGTCATCGCTTTCCTACGGGGGTCAGCGCTTGCTCGATATGGGACTTGCTTTGGCAACGCGACCACGGATTCTTCTGCTGGATGAGCCGCTGGCAGGGCTCGCAGCGGCTGAGCGCGAACGTATCGCAAAGCTGATCAAGACCATTTCCACAGAGATTCCAATTTTACTCATCGAGCACGATATTGATCGTGTCTTCAAGATTGCAGATCACGTTACAGTCATGAATGACGGTGCGGTTCTAGTGGATGGTACTGTCGAGGAGGCGCGCAACAACGAAAAGGTGCGTGAGGTCTATATCGGCTCGGGCACAACTGCTGTCGCTGCGCAGCCGCGCGAATCTGCCGCGGGATCCAATCGGCTTCTCGTTGTCGATAGCATCGACACGTTTTACGGTAAAAGTCACATCCTCAACGCCGTCTCTTTCGACGTGCGCGAGCACGAGATCGTCGCATTGCTTGGGCGCAATGGCGCCGGGAAATCGACGCTGTTGAAAAGCCTCATCGGCATTGCGAGGCCGGAAGCTGGCTCTACCAAGTTGTTGGATCAGGAGACCGTCGGACTGCCCTCGGCCGAGATTGCGCGGCGCGGCATCGGCTACGTGCCGCAAGGGCGCGGACTATTCGCAGGCATGACCGTGTCCGACAATCTGGTACTCGGTCGCCTTAAACGCAATACCGGAAACGGTATCCATTGGAGCGATGAACGCATCGTTGCCATTTTCCCGCGACTGGCTGAACGTTGGCGCACGCCTGCCGATTATCTGTCCGGCGGCGAGCAGCAGATGGTCGCGATCGCACGTGCGCTGACAGGCGACGTGCGCGTACTGTTGCTCGATGAGCCATTCGAGGGACTTTCTCCAGTCGTCGCTGAAGAACTTTTTGAAGTGTTCGACCGGCTTCGGCATGAAATCGCAATAGTCATCGTCGACCATCACCTCGACCTTGCACTGGCTTTGTCCGATCGCACCGTCGTGCTGGAGCGCGGCTCCGTCACATGGACCGGCGCGTCAACCTTGCTAAAGCACGATCTCGAATTACGCAGAAAAGTTCTGTGGTTGTGAGCGAGCATATCACCCGTGACGCCAGTTCCTTCCATTTCCGGAATGATCGTTGGACTCAAGATGCCGTGCACACTTTTGCCGACTGCAGTCTTGATCTTCGTCAAGGCTATAACCGGTGCAGGTTGCTAGGCTTTGCAAAATTTTTGATGGAGGGAGAGATGCGTCTCCTCGACGCCCTTCGGGTGATTTCGGCCAAGATCAAAAATAGGGTGGTGATGCACCACCGGTTGTCACATTTTCAATGTGGCGATTGTGAAGCGGCGGAGCGATGCGGGCGCTTGCCAAGCGACGACTGCATAGAACGAATCGTGCAGATCGACCGCGACGGCGATCAACCACGTTCACGGTCTTTGCGGGACTATCAAGCGACCTACTGATCAAGACGACCCAGGAGGCCGTCCGATTGTTGCAATGAGCATGCGAGAGAAGCGGCAATTGTGTTATTGATTGCCGGTGCAATCAATTTTTCGAGCGACGGCACCCTGTCCCGCAGGCTTTGCAATTCGAGCGTAAACGGCGCGATGAGACAACCTCTCCGCGTGCACCACCGCGATGGTAAGCACGAGAATTGCAAGGACCTGATGCGCGAGCGCCAATGCAAGCGGCACCTGATAGAGCAGCGTGACGACACCGAGACCAGCCTGTAGTGTCACGGCGCCGGCCAGAGCAACTGCGCCCCATACGGCCTGTCGCGTTCGCCACGCATCGAACGCGTGCAACATTGCCAGCACCCATATGATGTAGGCGATTATGCGGTGATTGAATTGAACCGTCAGCGCATTTTCGAACAAATTGCGCCAGGCCGGTTGCAGGAACAATAGATTTTTCGACGCGGGGACAATGGCGCCATCGATCATCGGCCACGTGTTGTAAATAAGGCCCGCATCGAGGCCTGCGACCAGCGCACCGAGATAAATCTGCAACAGCAACAGCCAGGCGATGGCGAACGCACCAATGCGGAAGCGCCC
>DASSYU010000583.1:0-4320 GCA_035703125.1 Pseudolabrys sp.
TTGTACAATATGAAACTGCTGGTTTTTTACATCGTTTTCGTCGCAATCGGCGAAGCAATCACTTACGCCGCCGGCTGGACCGTCGAGCTTTGGTCCCCGGCAACGAGTTTGCCGGTATTCCTCGGCGGCTTTTTCTTCGTGCTGTGGGCCGCCTGGCGGCTCGCCGTGAAGGTGGCCTGAGCTCAGTTCCAACAACTCACGCGTTTGTTAAAGGAACCGCAGGCACGCCTGGCGGGTTTTCTCCATTCGACAGGAATACGTCCGAATGGAAGGAGGATGTCATGACAGACCCGCGCTTTACCGATCCGCGGTATAACGATCCGCGGCTGAGTGACCCGGTGCTTCGGCGGGACGATAGTGCCGCCGGCGGAATGTGGGCCTGGATCGCGGGCGTCGCGGTTCTGCTGCTCATTGGCTTTCTGATCATCGCCGGCAACAACAGTAATACCGCGAGCACCGGCTCGTCACCGACGGCGACGAGCAACACGCGCATGGCGCCGAGCACGACCGGCTCAGGCTCGACTTCGCCAAAGCCGGCGACGCCGGCGGCCCCGACGGCTCCTGCCCCGGCCCCGTCGCAGGGCGGCGCGAAATAAAATTGATTCAATCGACGACAATCGCTCCGGCGCCCTTTCCGGCGCCGGAGCAGCGCTATCCCAAGATCGACGAGATACCGAAGCCAAGGGTCGCACTGACGACGGCCTCGATCGCCTGAAACTGAATTCCCGTCAATTCGTGGCTGACATAAGGAAACAGCGCCTGGCCGAGTGGCAGCATGAGCGCCGCCACAAGCGCAACGCAAAGCAATCGCATGAGCATAGCCCTGTCGAGCATCATATCCCCCCTGCTCTTTTTTCTTATTGTGTCACGCCCGATGCGCTCCGGGCAACCTCAGATCTTCAGCGCGTCGTCGATCGGAACCTTGTAGCCATTGGCCAGCCTGTTCGTCTCGTTCGCCATCCCCACCACCGCCATCAGCTCGCCGAACATGGCCTCGCTCATCCCGGCCCTGCGCGCGGCTTCCGTGTGGGTGGCGATGCAATACGCGCAGCCATTGGTGACCGACACCGCCACATAGACCATTTCCTTGACGAGCGGTTCGAGCGCGCCCGGCGCCATCACTTCTTTCACGCTTTCCCAGGTCCGTTTGAGCGTCTTCGGGTCGCGCGCGAGATATTTCCAGAAATTGTTCACATCGGGGACGTTGCGGGTTTTCTTGATATCGTCGAAGACCGCGCGCACCTGCGGCGACGCATCGGCATATTCGATGGGCGGGGGTGTCGGCATAAGCGAGGCTCCTGTCCTGGTCTCCTGATTGTGGCCGGGCTCGTCAGTCGGGTATACCCGACTTGCGGCTTCGATTAAATTTGCGCAACTCGGGCAAGCTCGAGTTGCGCATGCCATCCACGTCTTCAACAATAGCCCAAATCAGAAGACGTGGGTGCCCGGCATAGAGCCGGGCATGACGTTCCTTGTTCGCGCGGGAGATACTCATGCCCAAGACACCTGACTATTTTGCCGGAAAGACCATCATCATCACCGGCGCTGCCAGCGGAATCGGCCGGGCCACGGCGCTTATTTTCGCGCGCGAGAAGGCAAACGTCGTATGCGCCGACATCGACGAGAGCGGCGTCAAGGAGACCGCTGAAAAGGTCAATGCGATCGGTAGCCAGGCGCTGGCGCTTGCCATCGACGTCACCAAGCGCGGGGCCGTCAAGGACATGGTCCAACTCGCCGTCGACGGCTTCGGCGCCGTGCATTTTCTGTTCAATTCCGCCGGCGCCGCCATCAGGCGCGCCAAATTTCTCGAGATCGACGACGATCTGTTCGACAAGACGTTCGATCTCAACGTCAAGGGAACGCTCTATCCTATGCAGGCGGTTCTGCCGCACATGCTCGCCAACAGGTTCGGCGTGATCGTCAACATGGGCAGCATGTCGCACCGGCGCGGCGGACCCGGATCGTCGGTTCACTATGCCGCAGCCAAGGGCGCAGTCGTCACAATGACAATGGGGGTCGCGCGCGAGTTCGCGGCCCAAGGCATTCGCGCCCTATCGATCTCGCCCGGACCGGTGCGTACGCCCTTTCAGACCGCGGCCAGCAGCTCTCCCGAGCTGGTTCAGCGCTTTCTCGACGACGTTCCGATGAAACGTTTCGGCGAGCCGGAGGAGATCGGGGAACTCGTGCTCTTCATGTGTTCGGACGCCTGCGCGTTCATGACCGCCGATACCGTCTATGTGAATGGCGGCGGCGGCTGGCGCTGAAAAGGCCAATGCGCGGGCGCGGGCCCGCGCATTGCACTTTTTTCTTCCGACTTCCTAAGCCGCGACGTTTAGCAAACTCGCATTCACCAGCTCCAACATGGCTGCCTTCTTTGCGTTGGCCATCAGCTCGGCCACCGGGACCGTCGCCATCTCGTTCTCCCGGACCAGCGGTAGTCGTAGATGAGGCGCCTCGCGGAACCAGACGTACTCGTAGACATGACCGGTTTCCGCGTGCTCGACCGCAATCGTTCGGCCATGGATCTTGATGCCGAAATCGCGGACGCAGCCTTCGGTGGCAAGTTTGGGCGACTGCAGACCGAAGATCCGGTGCAGGACGGCATCGATTTCGGTCGGGAAGAACGGCTTGTGCATCACCGCCGTCGCGCCGAGCTTGAATGCCTCGCGTTCACGCGCGGCATTGTACTCGGCTGAGATCATGACGACTTTTGCCTGAGGGTTTGCCTGCATCAGCTTGGCAAGTGTCGCATATCCGTTCAGTCCCGGCATGTTGACGTCGAGGAACACCACGTCGAACGTCTCGGCGTTGCATCGCTTGACAGCTTCGGCTCCGGAATGCGCCTCCTCGATGTTCAGGTGAAAAATCGAGCTTGCCAGAACCTTGCGCATCACCTTCAGCGAGATCGCCGAGTCATCGACGAGCAGCACCTGCATCGGCGTCGACACGCGCTGATAGGTCGATAGGATCGCCGCGATATCCTTGTTGCCGAACGGCTTGGTGAGGAATTCGTAAGCCTCGAGCTGGCGCGCGAGATCGATGCAGCGCCGATTGGCTCGCCCCGAAATCAGCGTCACGAACGTCTTGTTGCCGGCAATGCGTGCGGCCCACAGCGCATCCATGCCGCCCATGGTCGGCATGTGAACGTCGATGAATGCCAGGTCGACGCCATGATCGAGCGCCTGCAGACATTCCACGCCGTCGAAAGCATGAACAACATTCGCAACGTATTCCGACGGCAACGCGTCGCGAATGAGTTGGTGAACCGTATTTGCATCGTCAGCGATGAGTACTTTCGTCTGTTTTTGTTGCATCAAAAAATGCCCTCTATGGACCCCGGACTGAAAATGCGGAGCGACCCGGAACGTTCAAGGTCGGCACGGAGATCAAAGAGTTCCTGGCTAATTTGTGCTTGGATAAGTGAAACGATTTTGAGTCAATTGATCGTCGACGTGGCGCGACACCTTTGGCATCGCGTTAATTTCCCTACGCGCATACCTCAACTTGGTTGCGCTCCTTGGAGATCTTCGCTCTCGGCCCGCCTTCGACGGCTTGGGCGGCTGGCCGTCGAGCATCAGCACAAAGCCGCCGTGATATGGGTGGCGCTCTTTGCCTGAATTGCCTACTGGGCGGCGGCCGGGGCGATAGCCGCGTTGTGCCGAATCACGCGAATTCGTTCGAATATTCGCGCGCTGGAACGGAATAACCGGCCCCCAATGTCGTTTGTGCGGTTAAGATGAAATCCGGCATTCAACGAAGCCGGCACCGCGGGGGAAACACCATGAAGAATTTCGCGCTCGTTACATTCGCAGCCGTGGCCTGTCTTGCCGGGCCCGCTTTTGCACAGCAACCAGCGCCGGCCGGCCCGCCCGTCGGACCCGACTGGTCGAAGATCGAGGTGAAGACCGTCGATCTCGGCAACCGAACCTACATGCTGGAAGGGTTCGGCGGTAACACGACGATCGCCGCCGGCGACGACGGCGTCATCATGGTGGACGGGCAGTTCGCGCAAATGCACGACAAGCTCAAGGCCGCGATCGCCGGCGTCACGCAGCAACCCGTGCGCTTCCTGGTCAATACGCATTACCACCGCGATCACGTCGGCGGGAATGCGCCGTTCAGCAAAGACGGCGCGGTGGTCGTCGCCCACGAGAACGTGCGCAAGCGTCTTGCCGAAGGAACCATGATGGCCGTGCCGGAAGTCAAGTATGCGCCCGCGCCGGAGGAAGCGCTTCCATCCTTGACGCATAAAGACGGCATGACGCTGCAGGTCAAAGGCCGATCAGCCCAGCTCAAGCATCTCAACGCCCATACCGACGG
>DASSYU010000586.1:0-4752 GCA_035703125.1 Pseudolabrys sp.
GCGTACCAAAATCGCCCCGCCCCGGACATTAGACCGCCGCTTTCAGAGAGCGAAAAACCTATCTGAGACTTGCGGTTGATAGGCCTCAACCCTGACGGAAGGATAGGTAGCCTTGCGGGTTGGTACCCAATAATATCCGCCCCGGAATCGCGCCGGGAAACAAGGCCAATTGAGGACAAAAGCTGCCGGGGCTGTGACGCGACGCCGTTTATGCAGTTTGGAAGTAACGGGGCGCGTTTCGAGGAGTCAATGAAGAATACCGACATTTCTGTCCCGGATTACTTCCACAAGGTCGTGGACTGCCAATGGGCTTGCCCTGCGCACACGCCGGTCCCCGAATATATCCGGCTAATCGCGCACGGCCGGTATTCCGACGCTTACATGGTCAATTGGTACTCGAACGTGTTCCCGGGAATCCTGGGCCGCACTTGCGACCGCCCCTGCGAGCCGGCGTGCCGGCGTGTCCGGGTGGAGAAGGAGCCGGTGGCAATCTGCCGCCTGAAAAGAGTGGCCGCCGACTACAAGGACGACATCCGCGATCGCCTGCCGAAACCCGCGGCGAAAAAGAACGGAAAACGCATCGCACTGATCGGCGGCGGCCCGGCCTCTCTCACAGTCGCCCGCGATCTCGCCCCGCTCGGCTACCACTGCGTGGTTTTCGACCAGGACCCAAAAGCGGGCGGCATGATCCGCACGCAAATCCCCAAATTCCGATTGCCCGATTCCGTGATCGACGAGGAATGCGGCTACATCCTCCACCTTGGTGTTGAATTCCGCGGCGGCAAGCGCATCGACAGCATGAAGACGCTGCTCACCGAAAACTGGGACGCGATCTTCGTCGGCTCCGGCGCGCCGCGCGGGCGCGATCTCGACATTCCCGGCCGCAAGGAAGCAGCCAAGAATATCCACATCGGCATCGACTGGCTCTCTTCCGTCTCGTTCGGCCACATCGACAAGATTGGCAAGCGGGTCGTGGTGCTTGGCGGTGGCAACACAGCCATGGATTGCTGCCGCTCCGCCCGCCGCCTCGGCGGCGAACAGGTTGATGTCGTCGTCCGCTCCGGCTTCGAAGAAATGAAGGCGTCGCCTTGGGAAAAGGACGACGCCATGCACGAGGGTATCCCGATCCACAACTTCCTCGTGCCGAAGGAATTCACGCACGAAAACGGCAAGCTCACCGGCATCACCTTCGAGAAGGTGAAAGCCGAGTACGACGCCAAGGGCCGGCGCAAGCTCGTTCCCGCCGGCGAGCCGGAGCAGCACTTTCCTTGCGACGATGTGCTGGTCGCAGTCGGCCAGGAGAACGCGTTTCCCTGGATCGAACGCGACGTCGGCATCGAGTTCGATCAATGGGACATGCCCAAGGTCGACACCAAGACGATGGCGTCCACTCACCCCAAAGTCTTCTTCGGCGGCGATGCGGCGTTCGGTCCAAAGAACATCATCTGGGCCGTCGCGCACGGCCACGAGGCCGCCGTCTCAATTGACAAGATGCTCAACGGCGAGGACATCGCCGAGCGGCCTGCTCCTGCCGTGCAGGTGATGAGCCAGAAGATGGGTATCCACGAGTGGAGCTACGACAACGAAATCGCGCTCGACAATCGCTACAAGGTACCCCATCGCGACAAGGTTATTGCGCTCAAGGACATCAAGGCCGAGGTTGAGCTGGGCTTCGACGAGAAGCTGGCTTTCGCTGAAGCCGGCCGCTGCCTGAATTGCGACGTGCAGACCGTGTTCTCGGCGCAGCTCTGCATCGAGTGCGATGCTTGCGTTGACATCTGCCCGATGGACTGCATCACCTTCACGCCGAACGGCGAAGAGGCCGACTTGCGCAAGCGGCTGTCTGCGCCCGCCCACAATCTCACGCAAGATCTCTATGTTCAGGACGGCCTCAAGACCGGCCGCGTCATGGTCAAGGACGAGGACGTCTGCCTGCATTGCGGCCTGTGCGCCGAACGCTGCCCGACCGGCGCCTGGGACATGCAGAAATTCTTGCTCGATATGACTCACGCAGGGACTTCATGCCGACCGCCACGCCGATCAGCCGCGTAAACGATTTCGTCATCCGCTTCGCCAACGTCAACGGATCCGGCTCGGCGAGCGCGAACGAGATGTTCGCGCGCGCCGTAATGCGCATGGGCGTTCCGGTCGCGCCGCGCAATATTTTTCCGTCGAACATTCAGGGCTTGCCGACCTGGTACGAGGTGCGCGTATCGGAAGCGGGTCATATGGGCGCCCGCGGCGGCACCGACCTGATGGTGGCAATGAACCCGCAGACCTTCGACAGGGACATCGCCGGCATCGAGCCCGGCGGCTACCTGTTCTACGACTCCACCAAGCCACTGCCGCCGTCGAAATTCCGCGATGACATCACTGTGGTCGGCGTGCCGCTGACCGCAATCTGCAATCGCGAATACACCGATCCGCGCCAGCGCCAGCTGTTCAAGAACATCATCTATATCGGCGTGCTGACCGCCCTGCTCGACATGGATGTGAAGGTCGTCGAGCAACTCATTGGTGAACAATACAAAGGCAAGGACAAGCTCATCGAGCCCAACCTCAAGGCGCTGCATATTGGCCGCGACTACGCGGTCCTGAACCTGCAATGTCCGCTCAGCATCAAGCTCCGGCGCGCCAACGCCGTGGGCGACCGGATCTTCATCGAGGGCAACTCCGCCGCCGCGCTGGGGGCGGTTTATGGTGGCGCAACGGTCTGCGCCTGGTATCCGATCACGCCATCGTCCTCGCTCGCCGATGCGTTCACCCGGCACTGCGCGAAGCTGCGCGTCGACACCGACACCAAGCAGGCCAAATACGCGATCATCCAGGCCGAGGACGAGCTTGCCTCGATCGGCATCGTGATCGGCGCCGGCTGGAACGGCGCGCGCGCGTTTACGGCCACCTCCGGCCCCGGCATCTCGTTAATGCAGGAGTTCATCGGGCTTTCCTATTTTGCTGAAATCCCTGCGGTAATCTTCGATGTGCAGCGTGCGGGCCCCTCGACCGGCATGCCGACCAGGACCCAGCAATGCGACGTCACGTCCTGCGCTTACGCCTCGCACGGCGATACCAAGCACGTGCTGCTGTTCCCGGAAAATCCCACGGAAAGCTTCGAGTTCAGCGCCCAGGCCTTCGATCTTGCCGATCGGCTGCAGACGCCGATCTTCGTGATGCTCGACCTCGATATCGGCATGAACCATCACCTTTCGAAGCCGCTCGCCTGGGACGACAGCCGCAAATATGACCGCGGCAAGGTGATGACGGCTGAAGAGCTCGAGGCCGGCAAGGAATTCGGCCGTTATCTCGACGTCGACGGCGACGGCATCCCCTACCGGACCTATCCCGGCACGCATCCGACCAAGGGCTCGTTTTTCACGCGCGGCACCTCGCGCGACCGCTACGCGCGCTACACCGAAGAAGGCGCGCCTTATGTCGACAACATGCAGCGGCTGATCCGCAAGTTCGACACCGCCAAGGATCTGGTGCCGCGCCCGCTGATCGCAACGGCCGGAAAGCCGACCAAATACGGCGCGATCTATTACGGCTCGACCTCGCCCGCGATGGACGAGGCCATCCACATGATCGAGGCGCGCGGGCATGGGCTCGACCGCATGCGGGTGCGCGCCTTCCCCTTCCATTCCAGCGTCAGCAGCTTCGTTGCGGACCATGATTTCGTGTTCGTGGTCGAGCAGAACCGCGACGCGCAGCTGCGTTCGTTGATCGTCAACGAATGCGGCATCGACCCGGTGCGGCTGGTGCCGATCCTGCACTATGACGGCACACCCATCACCGCCCGTTTCATCGCCAAGGCAATCGGCGATCACCTCGACAAGCTGACAGTGAAGCCGATGAAGGTGACCTCATGACCTATCTCGCCAAGCCGAAATTCCACCACCCCGATCTGCCGAAGAATTCGCTCGGTTATACGCATCGGGACTACGAGGGCAGCGTCTCGACTTTGTGCGCCGGTTGCGGGCATGACTCGATCACCGGCGCGATCATCCAGGCTTGCTTCGAGCTCTCGATCGAGCCGCATCGCGTCGCCAAGATTTCAGGCATCGGCTGTTCGTCGAAGACGCCGACTTATTTCCTCGGGAATTCGCACGGCTTTAATTCCGTGCACGGCCGGATGCCCTCGGTCCTGACCGGCGCCAATCTCGCCAACCGCGACCTCATCTATCTCGGCGTTTCGGGTGACGGCGACAGCGCCTCGATCGGTCTCGGACAGTTCGCCCACTGCCTGCGTCGCGGCGTGAACATGGTCTATATCGTCGAGAACAACGGCGTGTATGGCCTCACCAAGGGCCAGTTTTCCGCTACCGCCGACCGCGGCTCCAAATCCAAGCGTGGCGTTATCAACACCGACAATTCGATCGACCTGGTGGCGATGGCGCTGCAGCTCGGCGCCAGCTTTGTCGCGCGCTCGTTCTCGGGCGACAAGCAGCAGTTGGTGCCGATCATCAAGGCGGCGATCGCGCATAAGGGCGCGGCCTTCATCGACGTGATCAGCCCTTGCGTCATGTTCAACAACCATGCCGGCTCGACCAAGAGCTTCGATTTCGTGCGCGAACACAATGAGGCCGTGAACCGGCTCGACTTCATCTCCAGCCGCATGCCGATCGAAGTGAAATATGAGCCGGGCACCGTCGAAATTGTCGAGCAGCATGACGGTTCCAAGCTGGCGCTGCGCAAGCTCGATGCCGATTACGAGCTGCACGACCGCGCCGCCGCGCTCGGATTTTTGCAGCACCA
>DASSYU010000022.1:0-18960 GCA_035703125.1 Pseudolabrys sp.
CCCCACGACGCTCGAACAGAATGTCGCCGTCTGAAGAAGGCATGATGCCCAATCTGATTTACGACTTTGGCGGCCAGACGCCGGCCCGCTCCAGCCGCGCCATCGCCTGGTCGGAGAATTCCGCCTGCGGCGCGTCGCCGCCAATGACGAACATCAGAATTGATTCCTGGTTCGGATCGCCCTTGGTAACATTCTCGAAGCGGCGGATCATTCCGGGAGGGAATGAAACAACATCGAGCGGCCCAAGATCGACAAATTCAACGTTGCCGTCCTTATCTTCCCAGCTCGCGCGCCAAGCGCCGGTCATGGCGATGAAGGTTTCGTTGGTGTCGTGGTTGTGCATCTCAGGCCCATGGCCGGGCTTGGCCTTGCAGTAGCCGAGGTTGAAGCCCTCGCGAATCTTGATCGCGGCCATGCGCGCCGCGTGGTCGCCAACAGGGGACGTTGCATTCGCGCCGACGTTTTCCGGCGGCTGAAAGCCGATGACGTTGAACAAGGTACGCTCGCAGCCGGGCATCTTGCTGTCTGGCAAACCGCCGTCGGAGCCCTTCAGATCCTTGAAACGGGCAATGCGTTTTTCCATTTCGGCGCGCGAGAGATAGCGACGCGGCAGCTGTTCCATCCATTCCTCCCTGTATTCTAATTCCCAAGCATAGCGCGGCTGATGATGAGGCGCATGATCTCGTTGGTGCCTTCGAGAATTTGATGCACGCGCACATCGCGCAATACGCGCTCGATTGGATGATCGCGCAGATAGCCGTATCCGCCGTGCAATTGCAGGCAGCCATTGACCACGTCGAACCCCGCATCGGTTGCAAGGCGCTTTGCCTGTGCGGCAAGCCTGGTGGCGGCGGGCTCACCCGCGCCCACCGCGACCGCCGCACGATGCAGTAGCAGGCGCGCAGCCTCAATCTCGGTCGCATAGTCGGCGACACGGAATTGCAGCGCCTGAAAATCAGCGAGTCTGGATCCGAACTGCCGGCGCTCTTTCATGTATTCGACGGTACGATCGAGACAGAATTGCGCGCCGCCAATCGAGCAGGCTCCGATATTCAGCCGGCCGCCGTCGAGCCCGGCCATCGCGATCTTGAAACCCTGCCCCTCGGCACCAATGCGGTTCGCGACCGGCACGCGGCAATTCTCGAAAATCACCATCGCGGTCGGTTGTGTTTTCCAACCGAGTTTCTTTTCCTGCGCGCCGAAAGACAGGCCCGGTGTCCCCTTTTCGACAACGACGCAGGATATGCCTCGTGGACCGCCCTCGCCCGTGCGCGCCATAACCACGTAAATATCCGAGACACCCCCGCCGGAAATAAACGCCTTGCTGCCGTCGAGAACATAATAATCACCGTCACGCCGCGCGCGGGCGGACAAATTAGCGGCGTCGGAGCCTGCGCCTGGCTCGGTCAGGCAATAGCTCGCGAAATGGTCCATGGAGCAGAGCTTCGGCAGAAATTTTTTACGCGCCGCCGCGCTGCCGAAGGCGTCGATCATCCATGCCGCCATATTGTGGATCGATATGTAGGCAGCGGTCGACGTACACCCTTGCGCCAACTCCTCGAAGATCAGCGCGGCATCGAGCCGCGACAGGGCGGATCCGCCGACGTCTTCTTTGACATAAATGCCGCCAAAACCGAGTGCAGCGGCCTTGCGTAACGCATCGACAGGAAAGATCTCACCTTCATCCCACGCACGCGTATTCGGCATCATCTCGTCGCGCGCAAAGGTGCGCGCGGTCGCCTGAAACGCTCTTTGTTCCTCGGAAAGCTCAAAATCCATGAACCGCCCCGCTTCGGTCCCTGCGGCTTAGCAAGGGAGCCCAGACCGCGGCAACCGGGAAGGCCGAGTAGGCATTATTGTCCTATGCTGCAATTTTCCGGAAGTTGGAGCATCTAAGCTGACAGGCGGCGCACGGAGGAAACAATGGCAAGCGGAGATAAAGGACCAACCGGACGCGACCTTTCCAAAGGCGTTTCGGCAGGCGATCTGCCGGACGGCGGCCTGATCGCCGGCCATATCGGGGATGACGAAATAATGCTCGTCCGTCAGAACGGTACACTGTACGCGCTATCCGCTCATTGCACGCACTACCACGGGCCCCTCGCCGACGGCCTCCTGGTCGGCGCGACGGTACGCTGTCCGTGGCATCACGCGCGTTTCAACCTCGAGACCGGCGAAGCGATCGCGGCGCCTGCACTCAGCCCGCTCACCTGCTGGCAGGTCGAGGAGCGCGACGGCAGAGTTTTCGTCAAAAGCAAGAGGGCCCGGCCCACGCCGAAGGCAGCCGGATCGGCAAATGACTACATAGTCATTGTCGGTGGTGGCGCTGCCGGATTTGCCGCCGCAGAGATGCTGCGCCGCCGCGGCTTCACCGGGCGCGTCACCATGCTCAGCAACGACGACATAGCTCCGGTCGACCGCCCGAATCTGTCGAAAGACTATCTCGCCGGCAGCGCTCCAGAGGATTGGGTACCGCTGCGCGGCAACGACTGGTACGCGCAGAATAACATCGATCTCAAACTCAAAACCGAGGTGGCTTCACTTGATACAAAGAGCAAGGAGCTGACGCTTGGGAACGGCGGCAAGATGAAGTTCGACAAACTGCTGTTGGCAACCGGCGCCGAACCGGTGAGGCTCGACATTCCGGGTGCCGATCAACCACACGTACACACATTGCGATCCCTCGCGGATTGCCGTGCGATTATCGAGCAGGCAAAGACCGCCAAGCGCGCGGTCGTCATCGGCGCGAGCTTTATCGGCCTGGAGACCGCTGCCGCGCTACGAGCGCGTGATATCGAAGTGCATGTTGTCGCGCCGGAGAAGCGCCCGCTTGAGCGGGTCTTTGGACCGCAGCTCGGTGACTTCATCCGCGCGCTGCACGAAAAGCACGGTGTCAAATTCCACCTCGAAAACACTATCACCGCAATCGATGGCAAACGCACCGTTCTCAAGAGCGGCGATGGACTCGACGCCGATCTCGTCGTGATCGGCGTCGGCGTGCGACCGCGTATCGGTCTTGCCGAAAAGGCCGGGCTCGCAATCGACAAGGGCGTGAGCGTGAATGAACATATGGAAACAAGCGTCGGCGGCATCTACGCCGCCGGCGACATCGCGCGCTGGCCCGATGCCATTTCAGGCGAACGCATCCGCGTCGAGCACTGGGTGGTAGCCGAGCGCCAAGGACAGGTCGCGGCTCTCAACATGATAGGCGTGCCGACGCCCTTCCGTTCGGCGCCATTCTTCTGGAGCCAGCACTATGATGTGCCGATCAACTATGTTGGCCACGCGGAAAAGTGGGACGGCATCGACATCGAGGGTGACGTGACGAAGCGCGACTGTGTCGTCCGCTACAAGCGCGGCGGCCGTGTTCTGGCGGTTGCCTCGATTTACCGCGACAGGGAGAGCCTTGAGGCCGGCGTGGCGATGGAGCAAGAGGCTGCAAAGGCATAGAACGTGGCCGATTAACCCGCTTAACGCTTATACCGGCAGGTAGCGGGACCTGCCGAGACCGGGTAAATAGATTGCCGGGAGCATCCGTCATGCCGATCAAATTCGGCCGCCCAATCGAAAGTCGCACCCGGTTCACGCCGGTTGAAACTAGCCCCGCGGCCAAAGACGAGCAGCTTGATCTTTCAGTGCGCATGCGCCGAAACCGGCGCAGCGAATGGGCGCGCCGCATGGTGCGCGAACATGTTCTCACCACCGACGATCTGATCTGGCCGCTGTTCGTGATGGATGGCACCAATGCGCGCACTCCGGTTCCCTCTATGCCGGGCGTTGAACGGCTGTCGGTCGATGAGGTTGCGCGCGAAGCCGTGCGCGCGGCCAGACTGAAAATTCCCTGCATCGCACTCTTTCCGTACACTGACCCAAAGCTGCGCGATGAGATGGGAAGCGAGGCGCTCAATCCGGACAATCTTGTCTGTCGCGCCATTCGCGCCATCAAGAATGAGGTGCCGGAGATTGGCGTCCTGTGCGACGTGGCGCTTGACCCCTTCACAAGCCATGGTCACGACGGACTTTTGCGCGACGGCGTTATTCTGAATGACGAAACGGTCGCAGTGCTTGTGAGGCAGGCCTTGGTGCAAGCGGAAGCCGGCTGCGACATCATCGCGCCCTCGGACATGATGGATGGGCGCGTTGGCGCCATCCGCAAGGCGCTCGATGCCGCGAAATACACCGACGTGTCGATCATGTCCTACGCCGCAAAATATGCTTCGGCGTTTTACGGGCCATTCCGCGATGCTGTGGGCTCTGCGAAAACGCTCACCGGCGACAAGCGCACCTATCAGATGGACTTCGGCAATTCCGACGAAGCCTTGCGTGAGGTTGCGCTCGACATCGAGGAAGGCGCCGACATGATCATGGTCAAGCCGGGCCTGCCCTATCTCGATATCGTACAGCGTGTGAAGGAAGTCTTCGGGATGCCGACCTTCGCCTACCAGGTGTCGGGCGAGTACGCGATGATCATGGCCGCGGCGCAGAACGGGTGGCTCGACGGCGAGCGCGCCATGGTCGAAAGCCTGACAGCATTCAAACGAGCCGGCTGCGACGGAGTTCTGACCTATTTCGCCCCGCGCGTAGCGGAAAAGCTCAAAGCAGGTTGACGCGATCAGGGTGCTTCCCTCCTGGTCACCCGCCCAGTGACCCATGAATTCGACAGGTTGACGTTCCATGGGTGAATTCGCCATCGGCCAGGGCGTGTCTCGCTTTGAGGATCCGCGGTTGGTGCGGGGTGGCGGACGTTATACGGACGACATCAAGTTGCCGGGCTTGGTCCACGGCGTCGTGCTGCGATCACCTCATGCGCACGCAAAAATCAGATCGATCGACATCACCGCGGCAAAGACGGCGCCCGGCGCGCTGGCGGTGCTTACCAGCGCGGACATCAAGGCGGCAGGCTACGGCGACCTGCCAGTGCCGGGAGGGCTCAAGCGCCGTGACGGCTCGCCGATGTATAGGCCACGCTACCCGATCCTGGCTGAGGACCGGGTGCGTTGGGTCGGCGATAGCGTTGCTTTTGTCGTTGCCGAGACGTTTGCGCAGGCGCTCGACGCCGCCGAGATGATCTCGGTCGACTACGAGGAGTTGCCCGCCATCACATCGACCGCGGAAGCGCCGAAGCCCGGCGCGCCGCGGGTGTGGGACGACTGCCCGGACAATATCTGCTTTGTCGAGTTAATCGGCGACAAGGCAGCCGTCGATGCGGCTCTCGCACATGCCGCGCATGTGACCCGGCATCGCTTTGTGATCAACCGCGTCACCGCAGCGACGATGGAGCCGCGCGGCGCCGTCGGCGACTACAATGCGGCTGACGGCCGCTACACCATTTATACGCCGATACAGCGGCCGCATCCAACCCGTGCCGACCTCGCGAAGGTGCTCAAGGTACCGGAAAGCAAGGTGCGCATTATCACCGGTGATACGGGCGGCAGTTTCGGCATGAAGTCCCCGATCTTCAATGAAACGCCTCTGGTGTTGCTCGCCTCGAGGCTCACTGGCCGACCTGTCAAGTGGATCAGCACGCGCACCGAAGCGTTCCTGAGCGATGCGCAGGCACGCGACAATGTCACGGAAGCAGAGCTGGCCCTCGACAAAGATGGAAATTTCATCGCTTTTCGCGTGAAGACCTTTGCCGCGATTGGTGCCTATCTGCAGCACGCGATGCCTGCGTTCGTGCTCAACGCCGGCACGCTTGCCGGGGTCTACCGCACTTCCGCGATGCACGTCGACATTACGGCCGTTTTCAGCAACACCAACCCGATGCGCCCCTATCGCGGCAACGGACGGCCCGAGGCTGCCTACGTGATTGAGCGCATGGTCGATCTGGCCGCCGCGGAGCTGGGCCTGGATCCAACCGAGCTGCGGCGGCGCAACTATGTCCCGCCTTCAGCCATGCCATTCAAGACCGGGCTCACCTTCACCTACGACAGCGGTGAATTCGAAAAGAACATGGATCTCGCGCTTGACCTTGCCGATCGCAAAGGTGTGAAAGCGCGCAAAGCGGAGGCACGCAAACGTGGCAGGCTGTTGGGCTTTGGACTGTCCAACACGATCGAGCGCGCAGGTGCACCAAGCACCGAGGGTGCGGAAATTCGTTTTGACCGCTCAGGCTCACTTATCCTTTTCTCGGGATCGAACTCGCAAGGTCAGGGTCACGAGACGGTGTTCAAGCAGCTTGTCTGCGACCGCCTCGGCCTCGATCCAAAAGAGGCGCAATACGTTCAGGGCGATACCGATCAGGTCTTCTATGGCGAAGGCACAGGTGGTTCGCGCTCGGCTACGCTCGCCGGTTCGGCATTCCATCTGGCGGCCGAAAAGGTCGTTACAAAAGCCCGCGCGATTGCCGCCAACATGCTCAAGGTCGAAGAGGCCGACCTGAAATTCGATGAAGGTGTATTTTCGACAAACAAGACGAACCGTACGCTATCGGTCAAAGAAATTGCCGTTGCTTCTTTCGATACCGCCAATCTTCCAATCGGAATGGAGCCGGGTCTTTTCGCAACGGCGGTCTATAAGGCACCGGTAAACAACTATCCGAACGGCTGCCATATTTGCGAGCTCGAAATTGATCGCGAGACTGGCAAGGTCGAGATCACCCGCTACAGCGTCGTCGATGACTTTGGCACCGTTCTCAATCCCCTGCTGCTGCATGGCCAGGTCCACGGCGGCATCGCTCAAGGCGCCGGGCAGGCCCTCATGGAGGACATCCATTTTGACGCTTCCGGTCAGCTCGTCACCGCGTCGTTCATGGACTACGCCATGCCGCATGCGCACGACCTGTGCGACATGGAGGTTGAGAGCAATCCGGTGCCGACCAAGACCAATCCGTTAGGCGTGAAAGGTGCCGGCGAGGCCGGGTGTGTCGGGGCGCTGCCGGCGGTCGCAAACGCGCTGGTCGATGCCCTGTCCGAGTTCGGGGTCAAGCATATCGAGATGCCGGCGACCCCTGAGCGGATCTGGCTTGCAATGCGCGGCTAGCGCAATAGGCCTTATACTGACCGCTGATTCGACCTAACCCGCGCCGTATTGCGTCCCCCGCCCAGGAGAAATTCATGCGCAATGTCGGACGCAAGCTCGCTTTCGTGCTCGCCTCATGCAATCACGGCACGATGATTGTCAATCGTCTCGACTACCGTATGAGCGGCCCAGATAGCGGCATCGGTGTCGGCTACCAACTGCTGGAAGCGGCGACATTCGATCCGGTGGAAGTCGAGCTCGCGCTGCAATTGATCGAAGCACGCAAGCGCGTCCACGGCGACGGCGTGGTTGCCATCGATGGCGGCGCCAATATCGGCGTTCACACTGTCGAGTGGGCAACGGCGATGACCGGCTGGGGCTCGGTCATTGGGATCGAAGCCCAGGAGCGAATTTATTACGCCCTTGCCGGGAATATCGCAACTGCTTCAATGCAATTGCCATGCATGCGGCAATATCGTCGGAGCAAGGCATCATGCTGATTCCGACGCCGGACTACCTTGTACCGTCGAGCTTTGGAAGCCTGGAGCTGAAGCCGCGCGCCGAAACGGAATTTATCGGCCAGCCGATCGACTATTCGGCAGGCAACACGGTCGCGATCCAGAAGATGTCGATCGACGCACTCAGTCTGCCTCGCGTGGATTTCATCAAGCTCGACATCGAGGGAATGGAGTTCGAGGCGCCGGAAGGCGCGCGCCAGACGATCGAGCGCAGCCATCCAATTTTTCTGGTTGAATCCATCAAGGCAGGCCGCGAGCGTCTGCGTAGTTTCCTCGACCAGTGTGGATACAAGGTCGTCGAAGCCGGTATCAATTTGCTCGCAATCCACAAGACCGACCCGGTCGTCAACGAACTGCAAATCCCCGACATGCCGGCGCAATGGCGGCTTGAGCACTCACTCCATCGCCGCGCCAGGCTCAATCCGGACCGGCTGATAGCCGTCAGCGGCGAGCGCGTGCATGATCTCCTCGGCGTGCACGGCATCGCGTGTCTCGACAGTCACGTCGAGCTTGGCGCCTTTCGCGGGGACATCCAGAAACAGCCGCCGGTGATTGACCTCGAGAATATTGGCGCCCAACGTCCCAAGACGTGTCGCGATGGTCCCAAGGACCCCAGGCCGATCCGGAATGGTCAATCGGAACGACACGATACGGTTCTCGCGTTCGAGCTCCCGCACCATGATGGAAGCGACCACACGCGGGTCGATGTTGCCCCCGCACAGCACCAGCCCGACCTTTTTGCTTTTGAACAGCTCAGGCCTTGCAAGCATGGCGGCAAGGCCTGCGGCACCGGCACCCTCCGCCATGGTCTTTTGCAGGGTTAGATAGGCGTTGACGGCGCGCTCGAGCTGCACTTCATCGACCAAGATGATCTCCGAAACGAGGTCACGAACGATCGGCAATGTAAGTTTGCCAACATTCTTGACAGCAATGCCCTCGGCAAGCGTCGACCCGCCGATCGGCCGGCTCTCGTCGTGCAACGCGTTCCACATGGAAGGATAAAGCGCGGATTCTGCCCCCACGACTTGCAGGCTGCGGCTTTTGGCGCGTGCGGCAATGGCATTGCCTGCAATAAGGCCGCCACCCCCAACAGGAAACACGAGAATATCCAAGTCGGGAACGTCTTCCAGCATTTCAAGCGCGATCGTTCCCTGCCCCGCGATGATACGCGGGTCGTCATACGGATGGACAAGCAGTAAGCTGCGCTGCGATTGGATCTGTTCGCAACGCGACTGCGCTTCGGCCACTGTCTCCCCATGCAAAACGACTTCGGCACTGTAGGAGCGGGTTGCCGCTACCTTCACGAACGGCGTCGTCACCGGCATCACGATGGTCGCCGGAATGCCTAGCCGCTGGGCATGATAGGCCACCGCCTGAGCATGGTTACCCGCCGACATGGTGATCACGCCGCGTGCGCGTTCGGCCTCGCTCAGCGAGGCCAACTTCACCAGGGCGCCGCGATCCTTGAATGAGTTGGTGACCTGAAGGTTTTCGTATTTGACGTGAACCTCGGCGCCGGTGAGCGCGGAGAGCTTTGGCGCCGGCAACATTGGGGTACGCAGCACCACGTCCGCGATGACACGGCGGGCCGCTTCAATGTCCGCAAGGGTCGTACGCTGAGTTTCTGCTCTTGGCGCCATCAGTTGCACCATGCCGCAAGGCTGACAAAGGTTCCAGCTGCGTCCGCTCCCAATGCGGCAGGCCCTTGCGGATAGCCTCGTCTTTCTCCATCTGGAGCAACACCGACTACGCTATAATGCGATCACGGCGGGAGCTTGCGTAATGTCGATCGACATCAAACCACACGCCTACGATCCGCTAACCCAGCCCGAGCTGTTCGAGGGTGTTTTGGCGCGCCGGGTCGTGGCCTTTGTCATCGACTTCATTATTCTCGCCGTCCCGGTCTTGCTGGCAGCGATGTTCATTTTCGCCTTTGGAATTGTCACGCTGGGGCTTGGATTCGCCCTGTATTGGCTGCTCTCGCCTGCAACGGTCATCTGGGCATTGCTCTACTTTGGCGGCACGCTCGGAGGACCGAATTCCGCAACCGTCGGGATGCGGGTGATGGATCTCGAAATGCGCACCTGGTACGGCGCGCCCGCCTACTTCGTATTGGGCGCCGTGCACGCCATCGCATTCTGGTTCACGGTGTCGTTCTTTACGCCGTTTGTGCTGTTGGTGGCCTTCTTCAACCAGCGCCGGCGGCTTCTGCACGACATCCTGCTTGGCACCGTCATCATTAACAATGCCTCCCGGGCCTCGATGCTGCGGGGATCCATGGGCGCCCGCGCCGGCTGAGGGCTTTGACGCAGGGCGTCCGGCGCGCAATGCTAGACCGAATCTAGGACCACGACAGCACGGCCTGACTAGTGACCCAGCACTCGCGCGATACACCGCAATTCTATCTGACGGCGCCCTCGCCCTGCCCCTACCTGGACGGCCAGGAAGAACGCAAGGTGTTCACACATCTGGTCGGGGAGCGCGCCGGCGAACTCAACGATCTTCTCACCCATGGCGGATTCCGCCGTAGTCAATCCATTGCCTACCGGCCTGCCTGCGAAGGTTGCCGAGCCTGCGTGTCGGTCCGCGTGATCGCTGCAGACTTTGCGCCGTCTCGCAACATGCGCCGAATCGCCGAACGCAATGCCGACATGGTCGGCCATATGCGCTCGCCTGCACCAACATCCGAACAGTATTCCGTGTTCCGAGCTTACCTCGATGCGCGGCACCGCGACGGAGGCATGGCCGACATGACGGTGCTCGACTACGCAATGATGATCGAGGACAGTCATGTCGATACTCGTGTTGTTGAGTATCGCCGCCGCGAACCGCATCTGGGCGTCAATGGACGCAACACCGGCCAGATGCTTGCCGTCGCCCTCACCGACGTGCTCAGCGACGGTCTATCCATGGTCTATTCCTTTTTCGAACCGGACGAAGGCGATCGCTCGCTTGGCACCTTCATGATCCTCGATCACATCGAGCGCGCGAAACGGATGGGGCTGCCGTACGTGTACTTGGGCTACTGGGTGCCCGGCTCACGCAAGATGGACTACAAGGGCCGGTTTCTGCCCCAAGAGCGCCTGATGCCGTCTGGCTGGAGCCGGGTCGAGCGCTAGCTGCTTTAGCCAAAAACGATATCGTAAAGCAGCTTAAAATTGAGCGCGATGAGAATCGCGGCGGTGATGGCCGCGAGCGCGGTTACCCAGTGCGGCGCGACAAGTTCGCCCAATTTGCGACGGTCGGCGGTGAACATCACCAGCGGCACGATCGAAAACGGAAGCGCAACGCCGAGCACGACTTGGCTAAGGATCAAAAGCTTCGCCGTCCCAGCCTCGCCATACCAAATCGTGACGATGGCGGCGGGCACGATGGCGATGGCGCGGGTCACCAGTCGCCGCGCCCAAGGCGGCAGCCGGATGTCGATAAAGCCCTCCATCACGATTTGACCTGCCAGCGTCGCCGTCACGGTCGAGTTCATCCCACAGCATAAGAGCGCGATCGCAAACAGCATCGGCGCCATTCCGGAGCCGAGCAGTGGCGCGATCAACTTGTGGACATCGCCGAGTTCGGAAACATCGGTCTGTCCGGTCTTGTTGAAGGTCGCAGCTGCCAGAATCAGGATTGAGGCATTGATCAGCAGCGCGAACATCAACGCGATGGTGGAATCGATGGTTGCAAGCTTGATCGCCTCGCGCCGGTCTTCGATGCCCTCGCCGAAACGGCGAGTCTGCACGACACCCGAATGCAGATAGAGATTGTGCGGCATCACGGTCGCGCCGATGATGCCGATCGCGAGGTACAACATATCGGGATTAGTGAGGATGTTGGTGGTCGGCGCAAAGCCGCGGATTACCGCGCCCCATTGCGGATCGGCAAGCGCAATCTGGATGGCGAAGCAAACCGCGATGACCCCCAGCAGCGTGACGATAAACGCCTCGATCCAACGAAAGCCGAGGTTCTGCATCCAGAGGATCAGGAACACGTCGAGCGCGGTGATCAGAACGCCGATCTCGAGCGGAATGCCAAACAGCAGGTTGAGGCCGATGGCAGTGCCAATCACTTCCGCGAGGTCCGTAGAGCAGATCGCAATTTCAGCGAGCACCCACAACGGCCACGACACCGCGCGCGGAAACGCGTCGCGGCAGGCCTGGGCGAGGTCGCGGCCTGACGCAATGCCGAGGCGAGCGCACAGCGCCTGCAGCAGGATCGCCATCAAGTTCGAAAGAAGCGCGACCGTGAGAAGCGCATAACCAAACTTCGACCCACCGGCCAGCGACGTCGCCCAGTTGCCGGGGTCCATATAACCAACGGCGACCAGGTAACCCGGACCGAGAAAAGCCAGGAGCTTCCTGCCAAGTGAGCCCGAAGGACGGGTGGCGATCGATCCAAAGACCTCCGCCAGAGGCGGCCGGCCGCGTTCGCGGCGCCAACCCGGCGCGTCGTTTATCGATTGTCGTGTCGTCGCATCCATGTGGCGATCCGAAAAAAGGCCTGAGTCTGACGACCAATCTACCTTATTGCGAATAATTTGCAATTGCATTAATGCCCGGAACCTTTGGAATCTGCTTGAGTTGTCGGGGGCTTGTGGGCCGTGACGGCAGGCGCAAGCAGGAAGCGCAAATATTGTCGCCATCCGGTCCGGTATCTTCGGCCGGGTGTCCGGAGCTTGCAGGCGAAATGAAAATGGTTCGCCTTTGCGTTTGGCTGTGCGCCCTGCCCGTTCTTACGGCTGCGCCGGCGTGGGCGGCCGAAGACGGCAAGGGTCCGTCCGACGCGATCTTCTTTGCGCAAATCATCGTGCTCATGGTGGTGGGCCGATTGCTGGGCGAAGCGATGTTGCGGCTGCGCCAGCCTGCCGTCATGGGTCAGCTGATCGCCGGACTGCTGCTTGGCCCATCCTTTTTTGGCTTTCTTTTTCCGGACTTGCAGCACGCGCTCTTCCCGAAGAACGCCGAACAGAAGGCGATGATCGATGCGATCTCGCAGTTTGGCATTTTACTGCTGCTGCTGCTCACCGGAATGGAGACAGACCTCAAACTTGTACGACAAACGGGCCGCGCTTCACTGTTTGCCTCGCTGATGGGCATCGTCATTCCGTTTCTTTGCGGGGTCGGGCTTGGCGAGATGCTGCCGGACAGCATGTTGCCGGACCCCGAAAAACGTCTGATCACCTCGCTCTTTCTGGGTACGGCGTTGTCGATCGCCTCGGTGAAAATCGTGGCGATGGTTGTACGCGAAATGAATTTCATGCGCCGCGTCGTCGGTCAGGTCATTCTTGCTTCCGCGATCATCGATGACAGCATTGGCTGGATCATCGTTTCGATCATCTTCAGCCTCGCGTTGCACGGCTCGGTCGAAACGATGTCGTTGGCCCAAAGTATTATCGGCACGATCGTCTTCATGATTGCGAGCCTCACGATCGGTCGTCGCGCTGTATTTTTCACAATCCGCTGGGTCAACGATACTTTCGTCAGCGAATTCGCAGTGATCACGGCCATTCTCGTGATCATGGGCGTTATGGCCCTCATCACTCATTTGATCGGCGTGCACACTGTGCTCGGCGCTTTCGTTGCGGGATTGCTGGTTGGCGAATCTCCCATTCTTACGCGGCACATCGACGAACAGTTGCGCGGTATTATCACCGCATTTTTCGCACCTGTTTTTTTCGGGATCGCCGGATTGACCGCCGATCTCACAATCCTGGCCGATCCTAAAATCGCATTGTTTACCGTCGGACTCATATTCATCGCGAGCGTTGGAAAATTCACAGGCGCATTTGTCGGCGCGGAACTTGGTGGTCTGACCAAACGCGAGGGTTTCGCGCTTGCGTGCGGAATGAATGCCCGTGGTTCAACCGAAGTCATTATTGCCACCGTCGGACTGTCGATGGGTGCCCTAAATCAGGATCTGTTCACAATGATCGTAGCCATGGCAGTCCTCACGACGATGGCTATGCCGCCGACATTGCGATGGGCGCTCAGCCGCATCCCTATGCGAAAAGAAGAAAAGCAGCGGCTTGAGCGTGAGGAGCTCGAGGCAAGAGGCTTCGTTCCAAATCTCGAACGCCTGCTCATCGCGGTCGACGACAGCCCCAGTGGACTATTCGCGTCACGCGTTGCAGGAGTGCTGGCGGGTGCTCACGGAATGCCTACGACTGTCCTTCATATTCCGGACCCCAGCAAAATCGAGAGCACGATGCCCGACAACTCGAAGAAGACGGACTCGCCTCCCGACAAGAAGAAAGATGAAGAATCAAAAGGTAACGCCAGGAAAGCCGAAAAGGCTGAAAAGAAAATCGAAAAGGCCGAAGGAAAGGCAGAAAAGGCGGGAGATACCGTTCAGCAGGCCGCGGCCGAGATCAAAGGTCAGCAAAAAAGCGAGGAGATAATCGACGCGCCCGTCGAGGTGACGACGATCGTGCACGAGCAGCCGAGCCCCGCCACCATCGCTGAGGAGGCAAAGAAGGGGTACGACGCCTTCATTATCGGGCTGGAGACCACGTCCAAGCGAAGTGCGGATTTTGACAGCGGCGTTGCCAATTTAGCCAAGGGATTTGACGGGCCCCTTATTATTGCGGCTACGCGCGCCGATTTGCAAAAAAAATCAAACAGCAAGCTCAGCGTCCTTGTTCCGGTAAATGGCACTGAACCCTCGCGGCGCGCGGCCGAGGTTGCGATTACCCTCGCGCGCGCCACCAAGGCGCCTGTCACCGTGCTCTACGTTGCGGTGCGGACTGCTGGCCGGCGCGGCATGCGACGGGGAATTCGAAACCGCCGCAACGAAGAGGCAATCCTGAAGGATATTGTTGCCATCGCCGACGGCTACAATATGAGCATTCGCACTGCGGTCGTCGCTGAGCCGGCGGCGGACGAAGCGATACTGCGGGAGATTGAACGCCGCAGCTATAATCTTGTGGTGATGGGCGTAGGCCGGCGCCCGGGCGAAAAGCTCTTCTTCGGCGACACCGCCGCAGCCCTGCTCGAGAAATCAGAGCGGTCTTTGCTTTTTGTGGCGACCTGACTACTGGTCGGTGTCGGCGCTCTTGCCGCCGGCCGGCGGGCTGCGGAACTTGTTGTTTTTCGGGAAGCCCTTTGGCGCAATACGCCCGGCATCGGCGCGGTTGCCTCGCCAGTCTTTGAGTTCCTTCATAGCCAGCGTGAAGCTTCGACCGGCACCGTCAATCCAGGACATCCCATCGTCTGTCTTGAAAGTCGTGAGGTCGGAAAGTCCTTTTTCCTTGTAGCGTTGCAGCCGTACGCCACGGCCGCGGCTCATTTCGGGCGCCTGGTTCAGCGGAAAGATGACCATCTTCCGGTTCGCTCCGATTGCGGCCGCCAGTTCGCCGTCGACCGTCGTCATGGCGGCCGCTTTGTCCGGCGCCTTCAAATTGAGTACTTGCTTGCCTTTACGCGTTGTTCCGAGCACATCGTCCTCGGGCACAACGAAACCGTTGCCGCCATAGCTAGCAACGAGGAATTTGCGTCCGCCTTGATACGCGAGTGCCGCGACCACGTCGGCATCCTCGAGATCGATGAACAGCCGGACCGGCTCGCCATGCCCTCGCCCGCCCGGGAGCTTTGAGGCTTCGATCGTGTAGAACCGGCCGTTGCTGCCAAAGATCAGGATCTTTGCTGTCGTTTCGGTCGGGAAAGCAAACTTCAAGTCGTCGTCTGTCTTGAAGGTCACACCGGAAAGATCGGTGACATGACCGCGCAGAGCTCGGATCCATCCCTTCTCCGAAACCACGACGGTGATCGGCTCGCGCACCACCATGGCCTCTTCGATCGCCGCCTCGTCATGCGCAGGCGCAATGCCAAAGGTTGTACGGCGGCGTCCGAGATCAGTTTTCGGGCCAAAGGTGTTCTTCAGTTCTTTGATCTGGCCCGCAATCGTTTTCCACTGCTGGACCGGCGAAGCTATCAGCGATTTCAACTTGGTTCGTTCTTCGCGCAGGGCCTTGTCCTCGGCGCGGATTTCCATTTCCTCGAGCTTGCGCAAATTGCGCAGTCGCATGTTAAGGATCGCCTCGGCCTGGACCTCGCTTAGCTTGAAGGTCTTCATCAGGACGGGCTTTGGCTCGTCCTCTTTGCGGATGATTTTGATCACCTTGTCGAGGTTGAGATAGGCGACCAAGTATCCGCCAAGCACTTCCAGGCGATGTTCAATTTCAGCCAGCCGATGTTTGGACCGACGGAGCAGCACTTCCCGTCTGTGGTCGAGCCATTCGCGCAACGCTTCCGCAAGCCCGAGCACCTGCGGGACGCGGCCTTTCACAAGCACGTTCATATTGAGCGGGATGCGCGCTTCAAGCTCGGTGAGCTTGAAAAGCGATTCCATCATCAGCTCGGCGTCGACCGAACGCGAACGCGGCTCAATTACCAGGCGAATATCTTCGGCCGATTCATCGCGAACGTCAGCCACGAGCGGCAGCTTCTTTTCGTTGATGAGCTCGGCGAGTTTTTCGACGAGGCGCGACTTCTGCACCAGCCAGGGAATTTCGGTGATAACAATGACGTATGTTCCGCGGCCGGTGTCTTCCTGCTTCCATCGCGCGCGAACACGGAACGAGCCGCGTCCGGTATTGTATGCTTCGGCAATTGTCTCGGGCGTATCGACGATGACGCCGCCGGTCGGAAAATCGGGTCCCTTGACGTATTTCAGGAGCGTCTTGCTGCGTGCCTTTGGGTTGTCGATGAGGAACAGTGCAGCGTCGCACAGTTCAGCCGCATTGTGCGGCGGAATGGCGGTCGCCATGCCGACTGCAATACCCTGGGAGCCGTTGGCAAGCAGATTGGGAAAGGCCGCGGGCAGCACCACCGGCTCTTCACTGGTGCCGTCATAGGTCGCGCGAAAATCAACCGCGTCCTCGTCGATGCCCTCGATCAGCAGCCGCGCCACTTCGGTGAGCCGCGCCTCGGTGTAGCGCATCGCGGCGGCGTTATCGCCGTCGATGTTTCCGAAGTTGCCCTGGCCGTCCACGAGCGGATAGCGCTGGGCAAATTCCTGCGCGAGCCGTACCAATGCGTCATAGATCGCCTGGTCGCCGTGCGGGTGGAAGTTACCCATCACATCGCCGACGACCTTGGCGGACTTCTTGAACGCCGCTCCCGGATCGAGCCGCAACAGGCGCATGCCATAAAGAATGCGGCGGTGCACCGGCTTGAGGCCGTCCCGCGCATCGGGCAAGGCCCGATTCATAATCGTGGAGAGGGCATAAGCGAGGTAGCGCTCTTCCAACGCCTCGCGCAGCGCAACCTCTTCAACGTTACCTTTGTCGGGGGGAATCAGTCGTTTTCCCATGCCTGATAGCTAATCGGTTGCGCGGCGATGAACAAGCGATGAACGGGCCGGCCATCCAATCTTCGAGATTTTTGCGTATTGTTCGTGAACCTTAGGCCTTGATTGGGTTGCGCAAGACTACAGAGGGGGCGAATTTCTACTGGGTGGAGCAAGCAATGCGCCGGATTGTACTTACGACTGCCGCCACACTTGCCATTCTTGCGGCGGGGTCAATAACGAATCGCGCCGATGCCATGACGGTCGCAATGCCGGCCGGCATCGCCAAAGCGATCGACGGATCCAGCCTGGCTCAGGACGTCGCTTATGTCTGTCGCCGGGTTTGGCGTTGTGGCCCTTGGGGCTGCGGGTGGCGTGCTGGTGGACTGGCCCGCGTTACTATCGCTATCGCTACCGCTACTGACAGCAGGACCATTCCCGAAGGCGTGCTGGTCGCCCTCGCGGGCGACCAGCACTACGCAACGCTTCGCAAAGCGCGATTGAGCGCGGCTATGAAATGCGCGCGCTCGTCACCCAGCGTGAGGCCGCGCGGCTCCAGGACATAGCGGGTCAGGAAATACCCCGTCAGCGCGAATCCATCGGCAAGATCGGGCCCGGTTGGCCCTATGTCCCGGTCCCGCAGGAACGCCGGCAACCTTAACATTTTGTCCACCCATGGCTCGCCCGCGAGACGGGACACGGCCCGTCCCGATTTCGGCGACACATAGACGAGGTCACCGGACACACCGGTCGCCACGCATCGCTCGAGATCGAGACCGAAGCCAATTTCGGACAGTAGTTGCAATTCAAACCGCACGACCATCGGCGCAGCACTCGTAGCGTCATCAAGCCGGCCAAAAATCGCATCCAGTGATTCATAGAGGGCCAAATGCGGGTCACGCTCGGGCAGCAGGCGCATCAGCGCCGCCAAGTGACCGATACCATAAATCGCATGCGGGGACGAAAAGAAACCAGCCGCCCTCAGATTAAGAGCCTCAACGGAGTAGTTGCCGAGGTGCTCATCGAGCCGCGCCCGCCAGGTGGCGCTGACGCAATTGCCCGGCTGGAGCACCGGCTTGAGACGCGAGCCAGATCCGCCCCGCACAAGGCCAAGATGGCGGCCATGCTCACGCGTCATCAACTCGAGGATGGCATTGCCCTCCCCGTGACGCTTGACGCCAAGCACGATGCCTTCATCAGTCCATTGCATGGCGCAGATTCTCGCCGACGCCTTGTTCTACTTCACTCTTTTGGAAACTCCAGCCCCATGGCCCGATATCGCTCGGGGTCATCTCCCCAGTTCTCGCGCACTTTGACAAACAAAAACAAATGAACTTTGGCGTCAGCTATTTCCGCTATCGCCTTGCGCGCAGCCTCGCCGATCGCCTTGATTGTCTGGCCACCTTTTCCGAGCACGATTTTTCGCTGGCTTTCGCGCTCCACATAGATCGTCTGCTCGATCCTGACGTCGCCACGGCGAAGCTCTTTCCAGACATCGGTTTCAACCGTCGAATGGTAGGGCAGCTCTTGGTGCAGGCGCTCGAACAGCTTTTCGCGCGTGACCTCCGCAGCGAGCTGGCGCATCGGCGCTTCGGAGATCTGGTCCGCCGGGTAAAGCCACGGCCCGTGCGGCACGCGCTGGGCCAGCCACGTCTTCAGATCGCCGACACCATCGCCCGTCAGCGCAGAAACCATGAAGGTTGCCTCAAACTTCGCTGCCGCGTTGGCGTCCTTCGCAAGCGTAAGCAGCTTTTCTTTCGAGACCACATCGATTTTGTTGAGAATGAGAACTCGTGGGGTCTTAACGTCGCCAAGCCTGCGAAGGATATCTTCTGCTTCGTCCTCAATGCCGTTGCGTGCATCGATCAGAACGCCAACCAGATCCGCTTCGTGTGCGCCCGTCCAGGCCGTCGTGACCATCGCGCGATCTAGCCTGCGCCGCGGCGAAAATATTCCAGGCGTGTCGACAAAAATAAGCTGGGCCTGAGCTTCGATGGCGATGCCGCGAATCAATGCGCGCGTCGTCTGAACCTTGCGCGAGACGATACTGACCTTTGACCCGACCAGCGCGTTCAGCAGCGTCGACTTACCGGCATTGGGCGCCCCAATGAGCGCGATGAAGCCACAGCGGGTGGAATGATCAGCCATCAAGCTTGTCCGCCGGCACACCGACGCGGGTAAGCATGGCGGCGGCGGCGGCCTG
>DASSYU010000114.1:0-10715 GCA_035703125.1 Pseudolabrys sp.
CAAGCCGCCGAAGCCTACAAGTCGCAGACCGTCGCCGAAGCGACCGGTCAGACGGCTCGTTTTCTCAAAATCTATGGAGAATACAAGAAGGCACCCGACGTCACGCGCGAGCGCATGTACCTCGAAACAATGGAGCGCATATTCAGCGGTACCGACAAGATCATCCTGGATTCAGGCGGCGGCGGAAGCGGCGTCGTGCCCTACCTGCCGCTTAACGAGCTTACACGTCCGATCCAGCCGCGCAGCCAGCCGCAAAGCGGAGGCCGGCAATGAGAACTAATTTTGTCGGCGGTATTATCGCCGTTATCGCCGTTGCGGCGCTCATCGTCGGCTATTCGTCGCTGTTCACGGTCTACCAGACTCAGCAAGCGCTGGTGATCCGACTGGGCCAACCAGTTCGTGTGATCAGTGAGCCTGGTCTCAACTTCAAGGCTCCGTTTATCGACTCAGTCGTCCACATCGACAAGCGCATCCTTGATTTGGAAGCACCTCCGCAGGAGGTGATTGCGTCGGATCAGAAACGGCTGGTGGTTGATGCATTCGCCCGGTACCGGATCAAGGATCCACTGCGCTTCTATCAGACACTTGGCTCAATCAACGGCGCGAATTCGCAGTTATCAATCCTGCTCAATTCGGCGCTGCGCCGCGTGCTCGGCGAGGTCACATTCACTCACGTCGTGCGGGACCAGCGTGCCGATCTGATGGCGCGTATCCGCGAGCTCGTTGACCACGAAGCCACTGCGTTGGGAATCGAGGTTGTCGACGTTCGAATCCGCCGCGCCGATCTGCCGGAGCAAAACAGCCAGGCGGTCTATCAGCGCATGCAGACCGAACGACAGCGCGAAGCCGCTGAGTTCCGCGCGCAAGGCGCGCAGCGCGCGCAGGAAATCCGCTCACGGGCCGACCGGGAGGTGACCGTGCTCGTAGCGGAGGCAACCTCGAAATCGGAACAGATTCGCGGTGAAGGCGACGGGACGCGCAACCAGATTTTCGCCGACGCCTTTAACCAGGATCCCGATTTCTTCGCCTTCTACCGGTCGATGCAGGCCTACGAACAGGGGCTAAAGCACAATGACACCCGTATGCTGCTGAAGCCCGATTCGAACTTCTTCCGCTATTTCACCGACCCCTCCGGAAAACCGCGGGAGAATTCAGGAACGCCGGCTCGTTCGGCTCCGGCGCGATAGCCGCCGCCCCGGGCCCGCATGTCCGATTTCCTGGCCGCGCTTGGACTGGTTTTCGTCATCGAAGGCCTGATCTTCGCGGCATTCCCGGATGCGGCCAAGCGGGCCATGACCAGCGTGCTGGAAACGAAGGACATCTCGCTCCGTTTAATCGGTATTGGCTCCGCGATTATCGGCTTGATCTTGGTCTGGCTGGTCCGGGGCTGATAGGGAAACCCGGCCTCGCATGGTATTGATTGGCGGTGCCCTTGAATCGCCTATAAGTCGGGGCCACTCTCTCGAATAGCTTATTCCCAGGAGAACGGACGCCCATGGGCGCAAATACTTTCTGCCCGAAAACACGCCTCGATCGGGCTGGCTTGACCGTAACCACGGCAGCAGCCATCGCCCTTTTTGCGATGACGGCTCCAGCGGCCGCGCGCGGACCTGAGGGAATCGCCGATGTGGCGGAGCAGGTTATCGATGCCGTCGTAAACGTTTCGACCAAGCAATCGGTCGATCTGCGAAGCGGTGCCATGCCGCAACTGCCACCGGGGTCGCCGTTTGAGGAATTCTTCGAAGAGTTTTTCAAGAATCGGCGCGGACAGAACGGGCAGAACAGCCCGGGACAGAATCCAACGCCCACGCCGCGCCGGGTCAATTCTCTGGGTTCGGGTTTCATCATCGACCCGAGCGGTATTGTCGTGACCAACAGCCATGTCATTTCCGAAGCCGACGAGGTCAGCGTCATTCTCAACGATGGTACGACCTTAAAGGCCGAGGTGATTGGCCGCGATCAGAAGACTGACCTCGCACTGCTCAAGGTCACACCGACTAGGCCGCTGAAGGCGGTGAAGTTCGGGGACAGCGACAAGCTGCGTCTGGGTGAGTGGGTGATCGCGATCGGCAACCCGTTCAGTCTGGGCGGAACGGTCACGGCCGGCATCGTCTCGGCGCGCAACCGCGATATCCAGTCCGGTCCCTACGACAACTATATCCAGACCGATGCCTCGATTAACCGCGGAAATTCCGGCGGGCCGCTGTTCAACCTCAATGGCGAAGTCATCGGCGTCAACACTGCGATCATTTCGCCGTCAGGCGGGTCGATCGGCATCGGCTTTGCCGTGCCGTCGAAAACCGTGGTGCCAGTCGTCGACCAACTGCGCGAATTCAAAGAGGTGCGGCGCGGCTGGCTCGGTGTCCGCATTCAGCAGGTGAGCGACGAGATCGCCGAAAGTCTCAGCGTGAAGCCGGCGCGCGGCGCGCTCGTGGCCGGCGTTGACGACAAAGGCCCGGCTAAGCCCGCCGGAATCGAACCTGGCGATGTGATCGTCAAGTTCGATGGCAAGGACGTCAAGGAAATGCGCGACCTGCCGAAGATCGTTGCCGACACCCCGGTCGGCAAGGACGTCGAGGTTGTCGTCGTCCGCAAGGGCAAAGAGGAAAAGAAGTCGGTCAAGCTTGGCCGCCTTGAGGATGAAAAGAAAGTCGCCGCCGTGTCGAACGACAAGAAGGACGCGACGCCTGACACCAAGCCCGTGGTGAAGAAGGCGCTCGGCCTCGATCTTGCCAACCTCACCGATGATCTGCGCAAGAAGCACAATATCAAGGACAAGGTAAAAGGCGTTGTGATCACCGGTGTCGATGCGAATTCACCGGCTTCGGAGAAACGGCTTGCGCCCGGAATGGTCATCGCCGAGGTTCAGCAGCAGCCCGTGTCAAATGCGACCGAGCTGCAGCAGCGGATCGACAAGCTCAAGAAGGACGGCAAAAAAGCCGTCGTGCTGCTCGTGGTATCGCCTGACGGGGACCCAAGCTTCGTCGCGCTGAGCTTGCAGTAGGCCAGAAAACGCGCGGCGCGGGAGCGTCACTAACGGTGCTTTCGTCAGTCGAGTATGTGACTGACCATGCCGTCAGCGAGTTTGGGTTCGAACCAGGTAGATTTCGGTGGCATGATGCCGCCGGCATCGGCAACTGCCATCAAGTCGCGCATCTGCGTGGGATAAAGCGAGAAGGCGACAGCCATCTCGCCTGACTTTACGCGTCTCTCCAGTTCTTCCAGGCCGCGTGCTCCGCCAATGAAATCGATGCGCTTGTCAGTGCGCGGGTCACGTATTCCGAGCAGCGGTTCAATGATGCTGCGGGTGAGCACGGTGATTGGAAGGCGCCCAATTGGATCGGCCGAAACGAGTTCTGGCCGAATTGAAAGTTTGTACCAGTGGCCGCTTAGATACATCCCAAATTCATGCGATGACGGGGGCCGTACCGGCTGATCGGATGGAGTCACCACAAAACTCTTTTGCAATTCGGCGACAAATTGTTCGGGACTGTGGCCGTTTAGATCCTTCACCACCCGATTGTAGTCGAGGATGGTCATTTCATGCTCCGGAAAGATCACGGAGAGGAAATATCCATGCGAGCCATCGCCTTTGCGGGCCGCCGCGACACGCGCAGCAGCTGCCGACCGGTGATGGCCGTCGGCAATGTACACGGCCGGCAGCGCATCGAAGGCGCGAGTCATGTTGTCGATTGTCGCATCGTCGGCGATCGTCCAAAGTTGATGGCGCACACCGTTATCGGCCGTGACGTCAACTTCGGCCTTGCCGGTTGCTGCCTGCGCCAGCAGGGCGTCGATTGTCGGCGCGTTAGGATAGCCGCTCATGACCGGACCAGTCTGGGCATTGATTGCTTCGATCTGGCGAACACGATCATCTTCTTTTGTCGGCGTCGTGCGCTCGTGCTTGCGGATGCGGTTGGTCGCATAGTCTTCAAGCGAGGCAACGGCCGCGAGACCTGTCTGGACACGATCACGCCAAGTGAGCCGATAGACGTAGTAGCAAGGCTTGCTGTCGCGCGTCAGAACACCTGCTGACATCATGTTTTTGAGGTTTTCAGCCGCCTTAGCGTAGACAGCTTTGTCGTAAGGATCGGTGGTCGGATCGAGATCGATTTCCGCCTTTGAAATGTGCAAGAAACTCCATGGCTTGCCTTTTGCCCGGACGCGAGCCTCCGCACTTGAGAGAACATCATATGGTGGCGCGAGGACGTCCGAGGCACGACCGGGTGCCGGCCGCAAGGCCCGGAATGGTCTGATGAGTGACAAGTCTGTCTCCAAACGTCGGATGAGTTCTCGCCCCGCTGGTGCTATCACGCCCTGAACAAAGGCGGCACTATGACTACAGTCAGAGCGGTGCTTATTGCAGGGCCGACTGCCAGCGGCAAGTCGGCGCTGGCGCTCAATGTCGCCGAAAGTTTGGGCGGCGTCATCGTCAATGCCGATTCCATGCAGGTTTACCGCGATCTGCGCGTCATCACCGCGCGGCCGACGCCTGACGACGAAGCCCGGGCACCGCATAAATTGTACGGCTTCGTCGATGCGGCCGAGAATTATTCGGTGGGCCGCTGGTGCCGCGACGTCGAAGACGCGCTGACGGAGATCGGCACTCAAGGACGTGTGCCAATTCTGGTCGGAGGTACCGGACTCTACTTCAAGGCTTTGACGTCAGGGCTCGCCGCCGTGCCATCGATTCCCGCCGATGTTCGCGCCAGCGTGAGAGGGCGCCTGCAAAACGAAGGTGCGCCGGCCTTGCATGCCGAGCTTATGCGCCTCGATCCCGCAACCGCGCAGCGTATCACCGCCAATGACCGCTCGCGTATTTCGCGTGCGCTTGAAGTCGTGTTGGCGACCGGCCGGGCGCTGTCCGGTTGGCATCGCGAGGGCCTGCCGCCGCTGATTGACCCCGCGCGCGCCGTGAAAGTGTTCATCACCTGCGAGCGCAAGGAATTGGTCTGGCGCATCGAGGCGCGTTTCGATAAAATGATAAAGTCGACGGCGCTGGATGAAGTGCGGCAGCTGGCCGGACGCAAACTCGACCCGACCCTGCCCGCAATGAAGGCGCATGGCGTGCCGTGGCTGATCCGTCACCTGAACGGCGAAATTTCGCGTGAGGAAGCCATCGCCGGCGCGGTGATGGATACGAGGCGCTATGCCAAGCGCCAGCTCACCTGGTTTCGCAACCAGATGAAGGATTGGGTCTGGGCCGACCCGAATGACGCCCTTTCGGGCATCCGGAGCCACTTTCAGGCCCGGAATTGATGTGATTTATCTTGACCGGGTGGCGTTCAGCCCCTATAACGCGCGCAATGAAAGTGCGGGTACCAACCGTGAAACGCAATATTATTACTGTAGTAAGGGTTCGGACGCTAGGATGGCCCTAGAAATGGGGCCCTCTGCTCGCGTCCGGACATGGCCCTGTACGGGCCTTTTTTATTGTGTCCGGGCCGAGAGTGACGAAAGGGTAATGACATGACACGCGAAATGACCGGCGCCGAAATGGTGATCCAGGCGCTTGCCGACCAGGGGGTCGAGCACCTGTTCGGATATCCGGGCGGGGCGGTGCTGCCGATTTACGACGCCATCTTCGCAAACAACCTGGTGCGTCATGTGCTGGTGCGGCACGAGCAGGGCGCAGTGCACGCGGCGGAAGGTTATGCGCGCTCCACCGGCAAGGTCGGCTGCGTGCTGGTCACCTCGGGCCCCGGCGCGACCAATGCGGTCACCGGTCTCACCGACGCGCTGTGCGATTCAATTCCGATTGTCTGCATCACCGGCCAGGTCCCGACGCACCTGATCGGCAATGACGCCTTCCAGGAATGCGACACGGTCGGCATCACGCGGCCGTGCACGAAATACAATTATCTGGTCAAGCGCATCGAGGATCTGCCGCGCGTTCTGCACGAGGCCTTCCATATTGCCTCCAGCGGCCGTCCGGGCCCCGTTGTCGTCGATATTCCGAAGGACATCCAGTTCGCCAAGGGCATCTATTTCAAGCCAAAGGATTTTCCGCACACCGGCTACAAGCCCAAGCTCAAGGGCGACTTGGACAAGATCAAGCAGGCCGTCGATCTGATGGCGCATGCCAAGCGTCCGCTGTTCTACACCGGCGGCGGTGTGGTGAATTCCGGAAAGGCGGCCTGCGATCTTTTGCGCGAGCTCGTCAAGCTCACCGGCTATCCGATCACTTCGACTTTGATGGGGCTCGGTGCTTTCCCCGCGGCCGATCCGAAATGGATCGGCATGCTCGGCATGCACGGCACGCTCGAAGCCAACATGTCGATGCACGATTGCGACGTGATGATCTGCGTCGGCGCGCGCTTCGACGATCGCATCACCGGACGGATCGACGCTTTCTCGCCGGGCTCAAAGAAAATCCACATCGACATCGATCCGTCCTCGATCAACAAAAACGTCAAGGTCGACGTGCCAATCGTCGGCGATTGCGCGCATGTGCTCGAAGACATGGTGCGTCTGTGGCGCACCGGTGCAATTCACCCCGACAAGAAGGCGCTGCAGGCCTGGTGGGCGCAGATCGATAAATGGCGCGAGCGGAAATCGCTCGCCTATCGGCAGTCGAAGGACGTCATCAAGCCCCAATACGCGATCCAGCGACTCTACGAGTTGACCAAGGACAAGGACGTCTACATCACCACCGAAGTCGGCCAGCACCAGATGTGGGCGGCCCAGTTCTACGGCTTCCAGGAGCCGAACCGCTGGATGACATCGGGCGGCCTCGGCACCATGGGCTATGGCTTGCCGGCTTCGGTCGGCGTGCAGCTAGCCCATCCCAAGTCGCTGGTCATCGACATTGCGGGCGAGGCCTCGGTGCTGATGACGATGCAGGAGATGTCGACGGCGGTGCAGTACCGCCTGCCGATCAAGATCTTCATCCTGAACAACAATTATATGGGCATGGTGCGGCAGTGGCAGGAATTGCTGCACGGCGGGCGCTACGCGGAAAGCTATAGCGAGGCTTTGCCGGATTTCGTGAAGCTGGCCGAGGCCTATCATGCGCACGGTATCCGCTGCGAGAAGCCGGGCGACCTCGACCGCGCCATCAAGGAAATGATCACTGTCGACAAGCCGGTGCTGTTCGACTGCGTGGTCGATCCCAAGGAAAACTGCTTCCCGATGATCCCGTCAGGGCGGGCCCATAACGAGATGTTGCTCGGTGACGCCGGCGTTGCCGTCGAAGACGCCATAACCGAAGAAGGCAAGGTGATGGTCTAATGAACGCGCCCACGACAAGTCATTATCCCGCAGCGCCGACGGCGCAAAAAGCGGAGACGCATACGCTCTCCGTTCTGGTCGACAACGAGCCCGGCGTGCTTGCACGCGTGATCGGCCTGTTTTCCGGCCGCGGCTACAATATCGAGTCGCTGACCGTGTCGGAGACCGAGCACCGCCAGCACCTCTCGTTGATTACGATCGTCACCACCGGCACGCCGATGGTGATCGAGCAGATCAAGAACCAGCTCGATCGGCTCGTTCCGGTGCATCATGTCGTCGACATGACCCTTGCCGGCGATGCGATCGAGCGCGAGCTCGCAATGGTCAAGGTGAAAGGCAAGGGCGACAACCGCGTCGAAGCCCTGCGGCTCGCCGATGCGTTCCGCGCTCGCGTGATCGACGCCACCACCGAGAGCTTTGTGTTTGAGATCACCGGTGCCAGCGACAAGATCGAGCAGTTCATTGCGTTGATGCTGCCGCTGGGTCTCGTCGAGGTCGCGCGCACGGGTATCGCCGCCATTATGCGCGGCCCGGAAGGAATGTAACGATGGGGCTGACGATCCTGTCGATCCCGTTCATCGCTCTCGGTGTTTTTCTGAAGCCGCATGCACTGGAGAATTCGCGCTGTATTGGCTTTGCCGGCTTGGGCCCTTATTGCTTCCAGCAGGCCTCCAGCATGCCGGAGGTGATCAAATACGGCAGCGTGGCCATCGGATTCTCGCTCCTCTATGCCGGACGACGGCAGATCAAACGGCAGCGCGGGCGGGAATAGATTTCGTCATGCCCGGCCTTGTGCCGGGCATCCACGTCTTGCTATCGACGCTGCGACAAAAGACAAAAGAAGACGTGGATGGCCGGGACAAGCCCGGCCATGACGCGAGACGGTCAGGCAAAAGGCCAAAATAGGGGTTAAGTACCATGCGTGTTTATTACGATCGCGACGCCGACCTGAACCTGATCAAGGGCAAGAAGGTCGCCATCATCGGCTATGGAAGCCAGGGCCACGCCCATGCGCTGAACCTGCGCGACAGCGGCGTGAAAGAGGTCGCGGTTGCGCTGCGCAAGACCTCCGCCGGCGTGAAGAAGGCCGATGCCGAGAAGTTCAAGGTCATGGAGGTTGCCGAGGCCGCCAAATGGGCCGACGTGATGATGATGCTTACGCCCGACGAATTGCAGGGCGATATTTACCGCGACCATCTGCACAAGAACATGAAGGACGGCGCGGCGCTGATGTTTGCGCATGGCCTCAATGTGCATTTCAACCTGATCGAGCCGCGCACCGACCTCGACGTGCTGATGATTGCGCCCAAAGGCCCCGGCCATACCGTGCGCTCGGAATATCAGCGTGGCGCCGGCGTGCCCTGCCTGGTCGCGATCCACAAGGACGCCTCGGGCAATGCGCACGATCTCGGCCTGTCTTATGCCTCCGCTATCGGCGGCGGGCGCGCGGGCATCATCGAGACCACGTTCAAGGAAGAGTGCGAAACCGACCTGTTCGGCGAGCAGACCGTGCTGTGTGGCGGCCTCGTCGAGCTGATGAAGGCCGGCTACGAGACGCTGGTCGAGGCCGGCTATGCGCCGGAGATGGCCTATTTCGAGTGCGTGCACGAGGTGAAGCTGATCGTCGACCTCATCTACGAGGGCGGCATCGCCAACATGAATTATTCGGTATCGAATACTGCTGAGTACGGCGAATACGTCTCCGGCCCGCGCGTGATCACGCCCGAAGTAAAGGCCGAGATGAAGCGCGTGCTCGCCGACATCCAGTCCGGCCGCTTCACGAAGGACTGGATGCTTGAGAACAAGGTCAACCAGACGTCGTTCAAGGCGACCCGTGCCAAGCTCGCCGAGCATCCAATCGAGCAGGTCGGCGCCAAGCTGCGCGACATGATGCCGTGGATCAAGCAGCGCGCGCTCGTGGACAAGAGCAAGAACTAGCTTAAGGCCCTAGCTTTTCCGAAAGCCAACGCGCGACGGCGTCCGGGCTGGTGCCGCCGGACGCCCGCGCATTGGCCTCGCGCATAAGATTGACCGGGATCGCGCCGATCAGCGGCTTCACCGCATTGATCAGCTTTTCATCGCGCGCGTGACTGGGCGATAGCAGCAGGATTGCGTCATACGGCGGAATGGCGTGTTTTACGTCATCGAGCACGGTGAGGTTGTTGATCGCGATCTGTCCGTCGCTTGTATAAGCCGAGATCACATCAACCTCGCCGCCGGCGATGGCCTTGTACATGAATTCCGGCTGCATCTGCCGCTGCGCCTTGAACTGCAGGCCATAGGCCTTGCGCAGGGCATTCCATTCGGGCCGTGCGAAGAACTCGTAGTCTCCGGCGATCGTGAGCTCGCCTGCATGCGCGGAGAGATCCACGATCGAGCGGATGCCGAGCGCCTGCGCCTTCCTCCGTGTCATAGCCAGCGCATAGGCATTCTCAAATCCGAGCGCGCCCAACATGCGAATATTGTATTTCGTGGTCAGCCAGTGCTCGAGCTCCGACAGCACCTGCGCTTGCGATAGCGTGTCGCTGCGCTGCATGTGGTTGGTCCAGATAGTTCCGGAATAGTCGACCGCGATATCGATCTCGTTTTTGGCAAGCGCATCGAACAGAACGTTGGATCCCAGGCCCGGCCGGCGCTCGGCGGTCAGGCCGGCCGCCTGCACGCGCTGCTCGATCAGGGCCGCAAGGATATGTTGCTCGGTGAAGGTTTTTGCGCCGATGACATAATCGGCTTGCGGCCGCGCCAAGCCAGGGACAAGGGCAGCGAGCGTCAACGCAGCGAGGCCCGCAATGCCCGCGACCGTCCGTGCAGTGCTGCGGCGGGTGACACCGGCCTGCACCAGCGCAAGCAACTGATCGACCGCCAAAGCGAGCAGGGCGGCAGCGACACAGCCGAAAATCACGAACACCCAGTTCTGCGTCTGCAAACCGGTGAAAATATAGTTGCCGAGACTGGTCTGGCCGATCGGAGTTGCGAGCGTCGCGGTGCCGATCACCCAGACCGCGGACGTGCGGATGCCGGCCATGATCACCGGCAAAGCCAGCGGCAGCTCGAAATCGCGCAGCAGCCGCCAGGGCGGCACGCCGACGACGCGGGCGGCCTCGCTCAGGCGGGCATCGACCCCGTTGAGGCCGGTTACGGTGTTGCGCAGGACCGGCAGCATCGAGTAGAGCGCCAGTGCCAGCACCGCCGGCAGGAAGCCGAGCGCCGAAAATCCCTTGCCGAAGATGCGCTCAGACAGGGCACTCAGTGCGAGCAGCAGCGGGTAGAAAAGGGCCAGAAGCGCGAGCCCGGGAATGGTCTGCACGACGCTGGCCATCGCCAGCAGGGCGCCGCGAAGAACCGGCCGATGTCTTGAGGCGATGGCGACCGGCAGGCTGATGCCGAGCCCGATGGCAAGCGCGGTGAGGCTCACCAGCACATGGCTGCCGAGATAGTCGGGCAGGCGCGACCATGCCTCGGCAAGACGGGCGTCGAAGGCCATG
>DASSYU010000359.1:0-4043 GCA_035703125.1 Pseudolabrys sp.
TTTCGGCGCCGTTCGCCGGCGTGCATTTGGTGGAGGCGACCAAGCAGGTCTATCGCGCGATACCGGCGCGCCGCGAAAAACGCGCATTGGTGCCGGCACTGGAACCGGTGCTCGCGCCATCACCCGGCAGGTGAATGCGCCAGCGAGATTAGCCGCTGCTGATTATTCGGGTTGTCGCGGCTCGTCGCCGGTGCCGCTGTCATCCGGCATCGGCTGGGGCGCCACGTTTTGCTGATGTCCGCCACCGAAATCCTGACGGTCCGGACGATCCTGACGATCCGGTCGATATCCGCCACCACGGTGGCGCCGGCGCCGACGGTGCCCAAATCGATCCTGCCCGCGGTCACCCTGGTCGTAGCCATTCGGTCCGGAATTTTGCTGCGGCTGCCCGCCGCCCGTGATGAATGCCGGAAGACCGCCGACATCTTGTCCGCCTTCATGACCGCCCTGGTTGGGCTGCGGGTGGGGTTGCTGCTGATGCTGCTGATGCTGTTGATGATGCTGCGGGCGATTCTGAACCTGCTGATCACGCGGCGGAAACGGCTGCGCATCGCGCGGCAGATAAGGCTGCTGTTGCGGCTCTCGCGGTCCGTAGCTCGGCTCATTCTGACCCATGAACGGCTGATTGTCTTCTTCGTCCCCATCGAAGGAGTCATCGCCGGCCTGCGGCTGGCTGCCGCTGGGCGCGCCGCCCTGCTGATGCGGCTGCTGCTGGTTGTAGTACGGGTTCTGCTGGCGAAACTGTTCCTGCGCCGCAGCGATTAGGCGGAAGTAGTGCTCGGCGTGCTGATAATAATTCTCGGCGGCCACCGGGTCGCCCGACCCTTGCGCGTCACGCGCGAGCTGGATGTATTTTTCCGCGATATGCGAAGCGGTGCCGCGGATCTTGACGTCGGGACCGTTCGATTCGTAAACGCGCGTGAGGGGATTCTGACTCTTGCGGTGGTTGCCTCGCCCCCGCATGCGCTTCTGACCGTTTCTCATGTTGTGCCTGTTCGTCGACCTTTCACCCTGTCGCGGCATTTGCGCCGAACACTCAACTCAACCTGCAAGTCCAAACAAATCTCATTGCGCGGCCGGGCTTGCGTTATGTCCGCGCCAATGATCAAAATGTCGTGTCCCTTATCGCGTTAGTATCGCAGCAACCCCATTGCCGCGGTCTCAGCCGCAGCGTTGCCAACCTCTCGTTACGCGCATCGTCCTAGGTTTCGAAAAATGATGCGCCCAACCGGTGAAGCATCCAGACCCGTCTCTGGCGATTTCGTCTGCCGTCTCTTCGCAACCGGCTCTTCGTCATCCGCCTTGCGCCGCATCTCACAGAGCCGCTTCGCTCCGGAGTTCCTGGCGATGCAACCGTCACGGGTTGATTCCGTGACCGGAAACTAGTCGTTTCCGAGCCATAATCCAAGTGCTTTTTTCGACGAATAATCCAGCTCTGCATTTTCACCCGGTGGGAATGCATCGCGCTCATATCGAGCTCATGGCGCGAAACCCGCGCCAAGCACGCGCGGAATTCCGGCCAGATCCTTGCGCGGGATGCCAGGGGTCAGTCCGACCTTGGTAAACAACGCGCGAACCGGTTCATCCTGACCCGCGCCCAATTCCACGAACAGTCTACCGCCGGGGGCCAGGATACGTTTGGCGTCACCCGCGATGGAACGATATGCGTCAAGGCCATCCCGGCCGCCGTCTAGTGCAACCTCCGGGTCATAATCACGGACCTCGGGCGCCAGCATCGCGATCTCGTCATGCGCGATGTAGGGCGGGTTCGACACGACAAGGTCGAAAGGGCCTTCGACGCCGGTTGCGATATCGCAGACAACAAAAGTGCATCGGGAATCAAGTCGGCAACGTGCTGCATTGGCGCGCGCCACATTCAAGGCAGCGGAACTCAGGTCGGTGCCGGTTCCGATGGCATTCTCTAGCTCGTGCAGCAGGGCCAGCAGCAGCACGCCAGAGCCGGTGCCGATATCGAGCACCCGCAGCTTCTCCAGGCGCAGGCCGCTGCGCATGACGAAATCGAGCGCGCCTTCGACGACGGTCTCTGTTTCCGGCCGTGGCACAAGCACGTCCGGCGTCACCGAAATCGGAAGGCTCCAGAATTCCTTCTGCCCGACAATGCGCGACACCGGCTCGCGCCGCAGGCGACGCATTGCGAGCGCCGATATCACCGTGATTTCCCGCGCCTCAAGGTTACGATCCGATTGCGCGATCAGGCGGGCGCGGTCGAGATGCAGCGCGTGACCGATCAGCACGCGAGCATCGGCTTCGGCCTCTTCGATACCGCCTGTGCGGAAAGATTGCGCCACGTGATGAAGCGCTTCGGACACCGAGACGCCTGACTTCAGACCCGGCATGGCCCTCACGCTGCGCCTTCAGCCGACAGCAATTCGGCCTGATGCTCGGTCACCAGCGCGTCGATAACCTCGTCCAGCGCCTCGCCCTCAATGATCTGCGGAAGCTTGTGCAGCGTGAGATTAATGCGGTGATCCGTGACGCGACCTTGCGGGAAATTGTAGGTCCGGATGCGTTCGGAGCGATCGCCTGAACCGACCTGGCCGCGCCGCTCGGCCGCGCGTGCGGAATCACGTTTGGTCTTTTCGGCATCATAGAGTTTCGCCCGCAGCATAGTCAGCGCCTTCGCCTTGTTCTTGTGCTGCGAGCGTTCCTCCTGCACGAAGACAACGATGCCGCTCGGCATGTGCGTAATGCGGATCGCCGATTCGGTCTTGTTGACGTGCTGGCCGCCCGCCCCCTGCGCACGCATCGTATCGATTTTCAGGTCGGCCTCATTGATGTGAATATCAACATCCTCGACCTCGGGCAGGACCGCGACCGTTGCCGCCGACGTGTGGATGCGGCCCGATGCCTCGGTATCAGGCACACGCTGCACGCGGTGCACACCGGACTCGAATTTCAGCTTGGCGAATACGCCCCGGCCGCTGACCTCGGCGACTACTTCCTTGAAGCCGCCCTTAGTGCCTTCGCTCAGCGACAGGATCTCCGTCTTCCAGCCCTGCTTGGCCGCATAGCGCTCGTACATGCGGAAGAGGTCGCCCGCAAACAGCGCGGCTTCATCGCCACCGGTGCCGGCGCGGATTTCCAGGATTGCATTGTGGTCATCCATCGCGTCCTTCGGCAGCAACGCAACGCGGATCTGCTGGGCAAGCTTCTCTTTCCGCTCCTGCAATGCGTGACGTTCGGCGTCGGCCAGCTTGCGCATGTCCACGTCGGTCGCGGAATCGTCGACCAGTGCCGCTAGGTCTGCGATCTCCTTCTCAGCATTGCGATAGGCCTTGATCGATTCGACCACCGGGCTGAGCTCGGAAAACTCGCGTGATAGCTTGACATAGGCCTCGGGGCTCAAGCCACTCGCAAGCTCGCTCTCCACCAAGGAATGGCGGGCAAGCAGGGCATCCATCTTATGTTGCGGCAACGTTATCAAAGCTGAAGTCCTTCGGACGCCGCAAAACCCTCGAGCGTGTGGCGGATAGATACGCTGCCAACCGGCTCCTTGAGGCTCGCCAATAGAGCAGCCTCGCCCTTGCGGCAATCGAGCTCGAGCAGCAGCGCCTTCACAGGCCCCACTGCCGACGGTGTCAGCGACAGTGTCCGATAGCCGAGGAGGACGAGGGCGAGCGCGCCGATCGGCTGCGAGGCGAGTTCGCCGCACAAGGTAACCGGCTTGCCATGCTTCTTCGCTTTGTCGGCGATCTCTTTCAGCGCGCGCAGGACCGGCGCCGACAACGGGTCGAAGCGTTCCGAAACCCGCGGATTGCCACGGTCGGCTGCATAGAGAAATTGCATCAGGTCGTTCGATCCGACGGAAAGAAAGTCGACCCGCTCCAACAGCTCGTCGAGCTGAAACAGCAGCGACGGAACTTCGACCATGGAGCCGATATCGACCCGCTCCGGCAGCTCGTGGCCGTGCCGACGAAGGTGCGTCAGCTCGACTTCGACCAGCGCTTTGGCCTTGTCGAACTCATCCACAGCCGCGATCATGGGAAACATCAGGCGCAGTTCACGGCCGCCCGCTGCGCGCA
>DASSYU010000454.1:0-6269 GCA_035703125.1 Pseudolabrys sp.
GTCACGTGAAGATCAACATGTTTGCAGAGAAACCGCGAGAATTGCCAAAATTTCCACGAGTCGTCGGTCCCCCAGTTGACGACCGCGGCAGGGCTTCTGTTCCGTATTAGATCAAGCGTTTCGAACCACACCTCGTAGTGCATGAGAACGCAAAAAACGATGTCGGGTTGGAACTTCTGAACTTGTTCGATCAATTGCAGGTTGAGATCGGCGAAGTCGCGATAGCCCTGGCGATCGAAGGAATCGAACAATTCCACCGTGTGACCCAGCGCCGCCAGCGCCGGCAAAAAATTCGCGTGCTCGTATCCCTCGCCCCGTGCCGGGTCGCCATACGCATGCCGGCCAAATACGCAAAGGATTTTCAAGCCGCCGCTCGTTCAGACCGCTTCACTGCGCACACGTAATATCCAACGATAAAGTGCTCTTCGTTATCGAAACGATCTAAAAGCTCGCCGCATGTGGTGGCCACGACACGCCTACCAGTTTGGCAAATTGAAATTATTGTCATGCTCGCCCCGCAAGCAACCGCCACCCTGCCCACTGGTAGGCACCAGCGATGCCGAAAATGTGCACGACATTGAGCGCGACAAGGGGGGCTAGATAGTCAAAATGCGGATATAATGCTACCGTGAGTATTAGTCGCGCCGCCACTTCGACAAAGGCCAAGCCGTTCAACAGGCGAAAGCGCGCCATCCCATAGGCCAAAATAGATGGCAGGCGCGAGAGCCCGACCCACACGATGGCGGCCCCCGCGAGCTGGAAGCCGAGCAGATCTTTTGGCGCGTGCTCGGCACCGAGCCACAGCGTGGTCAAACTTGGACCGACTAGTGCATATGCGAGCCCGCCGGGGATCGCCAGCATCAACAGCAGCCCGGCGACATGCCGATATTGCCGCCGGATCCTAATGCCATCACCCACGGCGTCCAAGCGCACAAGAATGGGACCCCATGACTCTGGAATGCGCCATAGGGCCGTTACACACACCTCGGCAATCTTCCAGAGCAGAATATAACGTGCAGCCGCCTCGGCCCCGCCAAGCCATCCCACAATCAGAACGTCGGATTGGCCGGATAGGGTCAACGCTGCTGCAGCGAAGTAGCCGCCACCCATGCGGCCGGTCAGGCGCGCCAGCAGCGGACGTAGTGGTGGCACGGCGGCCGCATACTCTCTATGTGGCCGCATGCCTCGCCAACAAAAAGGAACCAGCATTCGCACGACAAGAACGGACCCCAGCTGGCAAGCGAAGATACCGGCCAGTCCGCCACCAGCGCGTAGTACGAATATGACCGCGATGGAATAGACGATAACCTGCACGAACTGCAAAGTGTTGCTCGCTGCAAGGCGAGCTGCTGCAGCCAGGGCGAGACGCTCGACCATCATCTCATAGTTAGCCACGAGGAAAAGACCGGCAGTGATAGCGGCCCCAAGTGATAACTGCGTTCGGCCCATGCCTTCGAATATGCCAAGCCCAATCAGCAGCGCCAGGAGGGCGTAAGCGACGAATAAGATTTTTCCCAAATCGTATGCGCGGACAAATCCCGCCGAATCGCTCGTTGCAAAGGTTTCTCCCAAAATTCGTTGCAGTCCCCCACTCAGCCAACCCACACCGATCGCCGTATAATTGATCAACCCCAGGATCAGCACCAAAACCCCAAATCCTTCGGCCCCCAAGTTCGCTAAGTAAATCGGCACAAGCACGATCTGGGCGATAATATTCGCCGCCATCATCAAATAGTTGGCCAGCAAGCTTAGCGGATATTCGCTGAGCAGGCTCGACCGGGATATTTTGAAATGGATCATTTCGAGCTTTAAAAAAACGGGGCGTTTGTCACGTCAGTCCGCGAGACCAGCGGTCGCGCCAGGCCTCAAACATCAGCACGCCCCACAGCAAGTATTGCCAATTGCGTTGTCCGCTGAGGTGTTCTGCCCAATGACGGCGCACGCACATGGTGTCGAACAGATTGCTTTCGCGTAGGCGCCGCTCCGCAAGCAGTGTCTCGGCCCAGTCCCGCAGTGGTCCTCGCAACCATTCGCCGAGTGGAATGCTAAAACCCATTTTAGGGCGCGCGACCAACTCCGGCGGGACGTGTCGATAGAGCACTTGCCGCAGCAGCCATTTCCTCGTACCGCCGCGAATCTTCGCCGAGCGCGGCAATCGCCAAGCGAATTCGACTACTCGGTGATCGAGCAGCGGTACGCGCGCTTCAAGCGCCACCGCCATGCTGGTGCGGTCAAGTTTTGTCAGGATATCGTCGGGGAGGTACGTCACAAGGTCGAGAAATTGCATGCGTTCGAACAGACCGGGTATTTCGGTCGCAAGCGAAGGGTCCCAGATGATGCCTTTGCGCTCCGTCGAGCCGGGCACGACGTCCGCCGGTTCCCAATGCGTGATCAGCCGCCGGAAGACCGCGTCGCCATCCGTCAGGCTAAGCACCGACGCCGCCTTGTGCAGCTTGTCACCAAGTTGGCCCGGCAAGCGCATCGGCAGCGATGCGAATAGCCGAGACCATCGTTCGGGCGCGACGCTCGTTAACGTGGCCGCCATACCGCGTCGGACCGCGCGCGGCACCAACGACAAGGTGAGCCACGATCTCCGCGCGAGTTCGTAGCGATTGTAACCCGCAAACAGCTCGTCCCCCCCGTCGCCGGACAATGCGACAGTGACGTGTTTCCGAGTCATAGCCGATACAAGGTAAGTCGGAATCTGCGAAGCATCCGCGAACGGCTCGTCGAACCATTCCGGCAGCTTGGCAATAACGTCCAATGCCTGCCGTGCAGTCACCGTAAGCTCGGTGTGCTCGGTGCCGAGATGGCGAGCAACCGCGGCAGCGTGTGGCGCCTCATCGAAGCCAGGCACGTCGGAGCCAATTGTGAATGTCTTCACCGGTCCCGCGTCGACAGCCTTCATGAGCGCGACAACGGTCGATGAATCGACGCCGCCCGACAAAAATGCGCCAAGCGGGACGTCGGCGATCATTCGGCGCCTGACCGCGTCTTTGAGGCGATTCTCCAGTTCGTCAGTGAGCTCGGTATCGCTGCCGCTGATTGGACTGGAAAGCCCGGACCGCGCCACTGCACGCGCGTCCCAGAAACGCTCGATACTCGGCTCGCCAGCCCAGGGCACGGTAAGAACTACCCCCGGCTCGAGTTTCCGGACGTCTTGGTAGATTGTGTGCGGCGCGGGAATGTAGTTGTACCGCATGAAACTCGCGACAGCTTCACGATCGATGCTTGGCGTCCATCCCGGATGCTCCCGCAGTGCTTTGAGCTCGGAGCCGAAGAGGAAAAGTTTGTTGAACTTCGCCCAATAGAGCGGTTTGATCCCGAGCCGATCGCGCACCAGGGTGAGTGTGCGCTCCCGGCGATCCCACAACGCAATGGCAAACATTCCGATCAGTTGCGGCAATGTTGCTCCAATGCCGAAGGTTGCAATCGATTCAAGGATTACTTCAGTGTCCGAACGCCCGCGGAATTCCACACCACGTGCAACCAGCGCGGGGCGCATGTCTTCGTGGCTATATATTTCACCGTTGTAGCTCATCACGTAGCGGCCGTTCGCTGATACCATTGGCTGGTGGCCGGCGCGTGATAATTCGACGATCGACAAGCGGCGATGGATGAGAACAACACCCGCCCCAGAGTCGATCCACGCGCCTTCGTCGTCGGGGCCGCGATGGTTCATGCTTCCGCTCATCGCGCTAGCGATGTTGGTCAACGAGCGCTGCCCATTTTTTGAGCTGGTTACGATAAATCCCGCGATCCCACACATCAAATCTTCACCTGCGGCCTGCTCCGGCCGCGATTTCTATCGAAAATGTTGTTCTTACTATTGCTACCGCAGTCCGGGTGAATTCATACCAGGCTGCAACAAGCCCCATCAGGCTGCGTGTTAAGCCGCAGCTATTGCCTCAGCATTCATGAGCACGCGAACCTTGCGGCCGAGAAGATCGAGGAGAATCTCGACGCGCTCGCGGTCTGACATGCCGTCATAAATTCCGAGACAATCGTAAAATGGGCCTTCCAGGATGCGCACCTTGTCCCCGGCCTTGAACTTCGGGCGGTGATCGAGCTGGACGAACCCGGACGTGCTTTCGCGGCGCTTCAGGGAGCTGATCACCTCATCGGGAACAGGCGCCGGACAATCACCGTTGCTGACAAGGCGTGAAACGCCCACTGTCGAGTAAATCGAGCGCCAGCGCTGGACGCCCATATCGATTTCGACAAAGAGGTAACGAGGAAACAGCGGCGCCGCGACGATATCGATGCGGCGCGCATGCCGCCTGCGCTTGAGGTAACGGGGCAGATAGGTCGCAAAGCCCTGGCGCCCAAGATGCGCGATTGCTTTGTTCTCGGCATTCGCCTGCGTCTGCACGACATACCATCTCGGCCGGTCGGGCATCATTTTGCCGCCTCGCTTTTTTGCCGCATGCGGACGCCCAATAGATCAGGCACAAGCACGCGTTCTACGCCGAAGCGTGAGACCGCAGCTTCGCAGGTCTCGCGCGGCTTGAGCACATCGGTGATCAGGACGGCGTCGAATGGGCTTGTTACCGCGTCGAAATTTTCGAACACGAGCAAGCCGATGAATTCCGGCTTCGCCACGCCCGGCTGCACGACGCCCGCGATCTTGATGCCGTGTTCAATGGCGCAGAGCGACGCAATCTCGGCGAGATCCGTCTGACCGACGAGCAGTACTTTTTCAACGCCGCGCGCGGAAGCGGCCTTGAACAGCGCGGAACAATCGGTTTTGGCCTGGCGGAAAAAGCCGAACGAATAAGAAAGGTAGTCGACTGTGAGGCGGGATTTTTCTGCAAATCCCTGCGGGGTAAGATAATACGCGTATCGCCGCGCAGGAGCGCTGCGCACCTTGACGAGACCTTTCTTGATGCAACGTTTGAGATAGGCGTTGACGAGACCGAGAGCGATGCCGAGCTCCGACGCAAGTAGGCGCTGCGATTGCGCTTGGTTTTGCTCCACGGCATCGAGCAGCCCAAGCATGATCCGCGAGCTTTCTGGATTTTCTTCGGTCACGCGCCGCATATGAGAGGCTCCCCCGCAGCCGCCCATTGGTATGCCGTTCATCGCGTGAACGTCAAGGCATGATGTTCAAAACATGAACACAGGTATGTATCCTCAGGTGTCAGAAAATGGTGTTCTTTCTCAATATGTTATGCGAGTTTCGCGTCAACACCGTATAGGAGCACTTGACCGCGTGCTCCGGGCTGCGCGGCAGGCAGCCATTTTGTCGTCTGCGGAAAAGGTGGCGTATGTACGTCCGCCCGCTCCCTGCAGTCCCAAAGAAGGAACGCTATGCTGTTCGCTTTCGATGAAAAATGCCCCGCCGAAGTCAGATCGCCGGATGGGCTTCCAATCTGATGGCGCGTAGAATCTTTTATTTGGTCTCGGAAGACTGGTACTTCATTTCGCACCGGCTTCCCATGGCGCGCGCGGCCCAACACGCGGGTTACGAGGTGCATGTCGCGACACGGATCGCCGATTACGGTCAGCAAATCACGCGCGAGGGATTCGTCCTGCATCCAATCCATTGGCGGCGCGGGAGCATGAATCCAGTTCGTCTGCTCGCCGCGATCCTAGAAACCAGGCGCCTCTACCGGCTAGCTCGGCCCGATCTCATTCATCACGTTGCTGTAGTGCCGACGCTGATCGGTTCGCTAGCTGCCTTGGGGATGCCGATGGTGCGGCTCAACGCGCTCGCCGGATTGGGTTTTGCTTTCACATCTACCACTGCAAAAGCGCGCATCGTGCGACCGTTTGCCAATTGCGTTCTCGGTTGGTTGTTGAAGCGACCCAATAGTGCCGTGCTAGTGCAGAATTCCGACGACCGCACCATGGTTGCACAACTCGGCGTTCGGCACGAAAAGATTGCCTTGATCCCCGGTTCAGGTGTTGATGTCGACGCCCTAACCCCGATGCAAGAACCTGCCGGTCCGTTCACGGTTGGATTCGTCGGGCGTCTGCTTGATGACAAGGGCGTAAGAACGCTGGTGTGGGCGCACGAGCTTCTGGTAAGGCGCAACTTGGCCATTCGCACGTTACTCGCAGGCGAGCCCGACCCTTCCAATCCGGCTTCCATCCCCGGCCAAGTCCTGGCGAAATGGCGGCACGTGCCAAATCTGAAGATGCTCGGCCATGTCGATGATATACGCATCGTCTGGGCTCAAGCGCACGTGGCAGTTCTGCCGTCACGGCGGGAGGGCCTGCCGAAGAGCCTGCTGGAAGCGGCATCCTGCGGGCGACCGCTGATCGCC
>DASSYU010000548.1:0-6071 GCA_035703125.1 Pseudolabrys sp.
CATCGGCGCCTGGGCGCTGGTGCACGGCATCTTCGAGATCATCGGCGCAATCCAATTGCGCAAGGAGATCGACAACGAGTGGATGCTGATCTTTGGCGGGCTGCTGTCGGTATTGTTCGGTGTTGTTGTGCTGATCGCACCTGGCGCGGGCGCGATCGGACTGGTCTGGGCCATCGCCGCCTATTCGATCGTGTTCGGCATTACGTTTGTCGCGCTGGCGCTTCGCCTGCGGAGTCATAGGCACTCCACAGTAGCGGCGTAACTCGGCCGCCCCTTAGGGGAAGAACGAAACGGTTGGTGCTTTTGCGGGTGGCCGGGGCGCCAGGCGGCCAATATCAGCTTTGGGTCAAAAGCCAATGTGCCGAGGCCTCAGCGTGACGGGCCGGCAAAATTCTTGGCGACGACGCCTTCGATTGGACTTCCGCGCGGACGGTCAAGCCAGAGCGGCCAATTGCGGCGCGATATGTGTCAGGATTTCCATCGGCTCGGCCATCATCTCTTCCGTTTTTTGCTCGAAGGCTTCGCGCAATGCGCACCATGCGACGGCCACGCGCGAGACGAGCACGGTCCTCCGGCGGCGCAACGCAGCGGCGGCCTGTTCGGCGAGCCTTGCCGGGCTGTGCTGTTCGAATAGAACTCGGCCGGTGCCGTCCTCGATCACGTAAGTCTCGCCCAGACGCGAGATGGACAGGATGCAATCGTAATCGGGAGGCGGCCCGATCAGGAAAACCTGCGGATCGCCACTCTCGGTACTTCCGATCTCCCAGCTGCTGGCTTCGCCCACGGCGATGGCATTGGCGGACACCGCGATGAACTGCTGCAGCTCGGCCGCCTGCCAGCCTTCGCCGACCGGCGCGCGCCGGCGCTCGAACTTCACCACGGTCATTTCTTCCTCCCTTCGAACAGAAGCCGATGCAGCTCGGGCTCGTAATGTGCCAGCAGCTCGCGGGCGAAGGCCGAAGGCTCGACTCCGAGCGCCCGCGCCCAGGCCTCCAGGCTTTCGGTCGGAACCCGGCCGAACCCGTTCTCCACCTGGGAGACGAAAGTGTAGTACTTGAGGCCCAGCGCCTGCGCGAGATCGATCTGCGACAGGCCCGCCCGCCCACGCAGCTCTTTCAGCCAGTTTCCGGCCTGTTTCCGCCGCTTCTTCACCTGCGGCACCGGCTTCGCGACCTGCATCCGCGCCCCCACCGATTGCCTATTTATCGCGCCGCGTTCAGCTTGTTGCGTGACGTTTCAAAGTTACTAAACTAGATTCTGCTAATATAAAGCCGCGAAACTCAGTTTAACACAATTCGGGGCGCTGAACAGACGGGGCGAAGCCAAAGAGGGCAAAAGAGGGCAAAGGAGAGCCAAGGCCATGTCCATCACCAACCCAAGCAAGCCGGTCGTACGGCAGACCCGCGCACGGACGTTCGGACCGCAGGTCCTGTTCGGGATCGCCGTCGCCGCGGCCTTCGCCGTCTTGGCAGGTGGAGTCACCGCGCTGTCAAGCGCACTCGTCGCACCGGTCGCCAGTACCCTGTTGCTCGTCATGGCCGCCGCGGCCGCGCTCGCCGGATGGCTGCGCGGGAACAAGGCCGACGCGGCCCGCCTCACCTACTGGGACGTTGCCGGCGGGCTCACGCTGGTCGGGATCGGCGCCGCCGCCCTTGTCGACCCCGAGCAGCTCACGCGCCTGTTCGACGCCCCGTCCCGGCAGGACTAACCTGTCAACGCCGAACCAAGGACAAAACCTGTGAACCTGCAGCAGAGAGCAGACGCCATCGAGGCCGCGCGAAAGGACAGCCAGGACGCCGCGCCGGCGGGCGACGCCGTGACGCCGTTTCCGCACAAGGTGCCGGCCGAGGCGGTGATCGCCGCGCTCGCAACCGACGCCGCGCTCGGCCTGAGCCCGGCCGAGGCGGAGCGCCGCCTGCAGCAATACGGCGCGAACCGGCTCAAGAGCGCCCCGGAAACGCCCTGGTGGAAGCGGCTGCTGGAGCAGTTCGAGAATTTTCTGGTCATCATCCTTCTGGTCGCGACCGTGATCTCGGTCGTCGAGTGGCTGCTGCAGGATCCGCGCGAAAGCGCGCTGCCCTACGAGGCGATCGTGATCCTCGCGATCGTCATCCTCAATGCGATGCTGGGCTTCATCCAGGAAGCGCGCGCCGAGAAATCCGTGCGTGCGCTGATGGCGCTGGCCGCGCCGGAATCCTCGGTGATCCGCGGCGGCGAGCGGCTGCGGATCGCGACGCACGAGATCGTGCCCGGCGACGTCGTGCTGGTCGAGGCCGGCGACAAGATCCCGGCGGATTCCCGCCTGATCGAGGCGGCGAACCTGAAGACCGACGAGGCGCCGCTCACCGGCGAGAGCATGCCGGTGTCGAAGGAGACCGCGCCGGTCGACGGCGATACCGGGATAGGCGACCGCTACAACATGCTGTTCTCCGGCACGGTCGCGACCTACGGGCGCGGGCGCGCGGTGGTGGTGGCGACCGGCATGGACACGGAGGTGGGGCGCATCGCCGGGCTCCTCGAAACGGCGAAGACGGAGCCGACCCCGCTGCAGCAGGAGCTCGACCGCACCGGCAAGCGGCTGAGCGTGATCATGCTCGGTATCTGCGCCGTGGTGTTCGCCGCGGGCCTTTTCACCACCACGACCTTCAGCCTCAACGTCGTGCTCAGCCTCTTCCTGTTCGCGGTGGCGCTCGCGGTCGCCGCCATTCCCGAGGCTCTACCGGCGATCGTGACGGTGGGCTTAAGTCTCGGCGTGCGCCGCATGGCCGCAGCCCACGCCATCGTGCGCAAGCTGCCGGCGGTTGAGACGCTGGGCGCCGCGACTGTGATCTGCTCGGACAAGACCGGCACGCTCACCCGCAACGAGATGACGGTGCGCGCCATCGCCACGGCCGAGGCCACCATCGAGGTCGGCGGCAGCGGCTATGTCCCGGAGGGCGCGTTCACCGCCGGCGGCAAGCCGGTCGACGCCGCCTCCCCCCACCGCGAGGCGCTGGCGCGGATGCTGCGCGCCGCGGCGCTTGCCAACGATTCAACTTTGGCGCAGCGCGACGGACGCTGGGCCGTGCACGGCGACCCGACCGAAGGCGCTCTGGTGGTCGCCGCGCGCAAGTTCGGTATCGGCGCGTCCGATCTCGACCGGTTGCCACGCATCGCCGAAATCCCGTTCACGTCGGAGCGCAAGCGCCACACCACGATCCATGTCGATCGCGACAATCCGGCTGAGCTGCGCGTCTTCGTCAAAGGCGCGCCGGAAATCCTGCTCGCCAAATGCCGCTATGTCTGGGAGGCGGGCAAGGCCGAGCCGCTCGGCGATGCCCGCCGCGCCGAGCTCCTGCAGCGCAACGAAGGGCTTGCCCGGCAGGCTTTGCGGACGCTCGCGATCGCGACGCGCAGCGTGCCCGCGGCAAGCCTCGGCATCGACCCGAAGTCTGCCGCCGCAAGCGCCGTCAAGCTCGAGCCGCCCGAAAGCATCGAGGACGACCTGATCCTGCTTGGACTTGCCGGCATGATCGATCCGCCGCGCACCGAGGCGCGGGATGCGGTGATCACCGCCCGGCGCGCCCACATCCGTTCGGTGATGATCACCGGCGATCATCCGGCGACCGCCGAAGCCATCGCCCGCGAGCTCACGATCTTCGAGCCGGGCGCGCGGCTCGTCACCGGCAGCGATCTCCGCGCCATGGACGACGCGGCGCTCGATGCCATCATCGAGGATGTGCGCGTGTTCGCCCGCGTCGATCCGGAGCACAAGCTCCGCATCGTCTGCGCGCTCCAGCGCAAGGGGCACATCGTCGCCATGACCGGCGACGGCATCAACGATGCGCCCGCGCTCAAGGCCGCCAATATCGGCGTCGCCATGGGCATCACGGGCACCGACGTCTCCAAGGAGGCGGCCGACATGGTGCTCACCGACGACAACTTTGCCAGCATCGTGAAGGCGATCGAGGAAGGCCGGGGAATCTACGACAACATCCGCAAATACCTGATCTACCTGCTCTCCTCGAATGCGGGAGAGCTGATGACGATGTTCGCCGGCGTGATGCTCAGCGGCGTGCTCGGGCTCGCCTCGGTCGAAGCCGGCCTGTTCCTGCCGCTGCTGGCGGCACAGCTGCTCTGGATCAACCTCGTCACCGACGGGCCGCCCGCGCTGGCGCTGGGCGTCGACCCGCGCGACCCGGACGTCATGGAGCGCGAGCCGCGGCAGCGCGGCACGGGCGTGCTCACCACCGACGACTGGCTGCGGCTCGGCGCGATCGGCGCGGTGATGATGGCGGGCACGCTCGCCGTGCTCGATGCCTACTATCCGGGCGGGCTGTTCACGCTGTTCGCCACGGGCACGGCGCCAAACGCAGCGGACGAAACCTACGCCCGCACCATGGCGTTCACCACGCTGATGATGTTCCAGCTGTTCAACGTCTACAACTGCCGCTCGACCTGGCGCAGCGCGTTCAGCGGCTTCTTTGAAAACAAGTGGCTGCTTCTCGCGGTGCTGCTGTCGCTCGCCACCCACGTGCTGGTGATCTACGTGCCGGTCCTGCAGGTGGCGTTCCACACCATCGCGCTGACCGCGAGGGACTGGGTGGTCACGACGCTGGTCGCGGCGGTGCTGCTGATCGGGATGGAGGCGGTGAAGTTGCTGCTGCGGGCGAAACGCGTCACCGCTCCAGCTGCATACAAATGAGCCGCTCCCGCGGTGATGCCTTGCGGGAGCACCAGCAACAATCAGCCGCAAGCATCAGGTAACTCGTCGCACTTGATGTTCATTTCGATATTGCGCGTTCTGCCAATTCCGGTTGCGCTGGCCGCCGCTTTCGACTCGGAAAAATGGGAATTCTGGTGCTGACGAGGACGATATCCGGGATCAGGACCGTAACCGCAAGCTCCAGATCAAGAAGCTAGCCTCCTCTTTTCGAAAATCCGCTGGACAACCCTTCCCCGCGGAGCGACCATGATTCCTAGCGAAAAACGCAGCAAGCACTGCGAGGACTCCGTAATTGCCGAGTCAACCGCGCAAAAAGTCCCAAGGGAAGGAATCGCCATGACCTGTCTATCACGCCGAGCATTGCTAAAAAGTACTGCCGGCTCCGCGCTGCTCGCTGCAGTCGGAATGCCAGCGATCGTTAAAGGGCAAGCCGATGCCATTCGTATCGGGCATCTCACGCCGTTGACAGGTTTTCTTGGACCGCTCGGCGAGTATGCCGTCATGGGCATCAAGCTCGCAGAGGAAGAGGTCAATGCGGCTGGCGGTGTTATGGGCCGGAAAATTGAGCTTGTGATGGAGGACTCGGTCAATCCCCAGACGGCTTCCGCCAAGGCCGAGCGCCTCATCGATCGCGACAAAGTTGCGATGATCATCGGCGAGATTTCGTCAGCCTCCGGCCTTGCGATCGGTCAGGTGGCGAACAGAATGAAGACGGTGTTCATAAATACAGGTTGCAACTCCGATGCGTTACGCGGCGCCAGCTGCAATCCATATATGTTCCATATCGAGGGCGCGAACTCGATGTACGTCATGGCGGTCGGGCAATACCTGCTGCGTGAAAACATGGTGAAGGGGAAAAAATGGTATTCACTGACGGCAGACTACGCCTTCGGCCACGACCTTCTGCGCGTCGCGAAGAAATTCATGGAAGCGAACGGCGGTCAGTTTGCGGCCGATGAGCTTGTCCCGACCGACGCAACTGATTTCAGCCCTTATCTGTTGAAAATCAGGCAGTCTCAACCTGATCTCGTGGTGTCGAACCTCGCCGGCAATCAGATTACGAACTTCATTAAGCAATACTCCGAATACGGACTGAAGTTTCCTGTAGCCGGCTTCGGCTTCGACACGGTCGTTGCATGGGGCGCTGGCAAGGGCAACTTTTCAGGAATCTGGCCGCTCGTGTGGCATCATCTGGTCGACACGCCGAGCTCCAAGAAATACGTCGAAGCGTTCCAGAAGAAATACGGCAAGCTTCCGGATAACCAATCCTGGGGCGACTACAACTCGCTGAAAATCATTGCGCAATCAATGAATGAGATCAAATCGGCAGATCCGCAGAAGCTGGCCGAGCATCTGCGCAAGGGCG
>DASSYU010000580.1:0-3532 GCA_035703125.1 Pseudolabrys sp.
GACCATCAATCGCAAGGCGACGAATGGAGAGATAGAGGCTGCCGTTCTCGCCCTCGATGCGGTAAAAAAGGCGCTGGGGGGCCAAAGCCCGAAAAAGGTCATTGTCGTCCCGCAAAGGATCGTCAATGTCGTGGTCTGATAGCAGGCGTTTCGCCAGGATATTTGTCGCTCTAGCCCTCGGCGGCCTGACGGCCGGATGTTTTCAGCCACTTTACGCCGAGCGGCCCACTCCCACCGGTACCACCGGCGTTACGGCTCGGCTGAGCAGCGTCGACGTCGCTTCAATCGACGCACCGAGCGGCAGCCGCCTTGCCCGTGTCAGTTCAGGTGTGCGCAACGAATTGATTTACGATCTCACCGGCGGCGCAGGCGGTGCTTCGCCACTCTATCGCTTAAATGTGCGCCTGAGCGCAACACAGCTCCAGATCATCGTCGACATCAATACGGGGCGGCCCGACGTCAATAATTATGGCATCGATGCGGCCTATACCTTGACCGAGATTGCAACCGGCAAACCAGTCGTCAAGGGTCAAACCTTCGCCCGCGTGTCCTACAATATCCCCGGCCAGGAGCAGCGGTTCGCGGGCGAGCGTGGGCTGCGTGATGCAGAAGATCGCGCCGCCAAGGAAATTGCCGAAAACATCCGGAACCGGCTGGCCTCGCATTTCGCAGCCGGCACCTGATCGTGAACTTTTGGCGCCGGCCGGCCACGCGATGACGAGCAAATGACTGCAATCAAAGCCGCCGACGTCGACCGCTTCATCGCCAAACCAGACAGCAATCAATCGATCGTGCTTGTGTTCGGGCCCGATGCGGGCCTGGTGCGAGAACGCGTGGACGCCCTTGTGCGGGCATCAGTCGATGATCCCAGCGATCCTTTCACATTCGTACGCATTGATGGCGACGACCTTGCCGGCAATCCCTCTCGTTTGATTGAGGAGGCTCACACGGTCCCGTTGTTCGGGGGCCGCCGCGCGGTTTTGGTAAAGGCCGGATCAAGAAATATCGCGCCCGCGGTCGAAACTGTCGTCGCGGCGCCGTTGACCGAATGCCGCATAATAATCGAGGCGGGCAATCTCGGAAAAAGCGCGCCATTGCGTGCGCTTTGTGAAAAGGCAAAGACGGCCGCGGCCCTCCCCTGCTACGCGGACAATGCACGTGCCTTGACTCAACTTATTGATGATGAATTGCGCACCGCTGGCCTGACGATTAAAGACGATGCTCGTGCCGCCTTGATCGAGCTTTTGGGTAGCGACCGACTTTCTTCGCGCAACGAAATCCGCAAACTGACGCTTTACGCACGCGGAAAGACAAGCATCGAGCTCGCCGATGTCACTGCGGCGGTTGCCGATGCTTCGGAAATTGCACTCGATGGCGTCGTCGATGCTGCTTTTGCCGGTCGCACCGGAGAGGTCGATAATGAATTCTCCAAAGCACGCGCCGGCGGCTCTTCCCCGGCTGCGATCATTTCGGCTGCGATTCGGCAGGTTGCAAGCCTGCACAAAATGATGTTGGCCATCGAAGGCGGCGATACCATCGAGTTCGCAATGAAGCGCGCCGCGCCGCCCGTGCATTTCACGCGCGAACCAAAAGTGGGCGAAGCATTGCGCGCATGGACGCTGCCGCGATTACTGCGTGCCATGGACCAACTGGCCGAAGCTTCCCTGGATATTCGGCGTAATGCACCCTTGGCGGATGCGATCGCGCAGCGAACGCTGCTCTCACTTGCGATGAACGCCCGCAAAAGGGCCTAAATTCAGCGGTGCCGCAGGGCCCCTGCTTAAATCGCATTACTTCCGAAACGCCAATGTGAATTGTCGTCTTTAGAACTGATCAAGGCTTTTGCATTAAATTTTCAAAGGCGATCTGCCCCCAATTTAACAAGCGGCATCGGAATTGAAGACCTTCCAGGCCCAGCGAACTATCACCCGTTCGAACGAGGCACGCTCGCAATTCTGGCACGTGGCAATCGTCACCTCGTTCTTCGTCATCGTTCTCGGCGCAAGCCTGTTTCTCGGCACCGTGATGGTGATCGGCACGTTTCACGGCGTCGATCCCTCAAAACGAATTGACGGCCAATGGGCGTGCCGGGCGGATTGCCCCACTTTGCAGGACGGCACGCTGTGCCACTACATGATCTTCGACAACAAGACCGCACAAACTGTCGAAGACCGTATAGGCCGTTGCGATGAGAACAAACCTAAGCCGAAGCAGGAAAGGCCTGCGACGTTCACATGGGGCAAATAATCGCCGCTGCCCTATAGATTGAGCTGATAACTGTGCGGCACCCAGCGGTAGCCGCCCTGCCCTTTTTCCATAAAGCCAACGCCAGGAAAGGGCATGTGAAAGCCTGCGACAAACAACTTTTCGGCTGTAAGCATGTCGAGCATTCGTTTGCGAGTGGCGACAGCCTTGTCCTTGTCGTCATCCATCTCGAAATGCCACTCCGGTCGCTGCACGGCCATTACGTACTGCGTGAACGTGTCGGCGGTGAGCATGATTCGCTTGCCGTTACTTTCGATGTGGAAGGCGAGCAATCCGGGAGAATGACCAGCGGCATCGACCGCCGTAATGCCGGGGACAACTTCGTCGCCCGGCTTGATGAAGGTCGACCGGTCGGCCAAGGGCGTACATATCTTTACATACAGCTCTCGATTGAATTTCCGCGCTTCCCGTACGTTTTCGCCGCGTTTCCAGAAATCGAATTCCGCGGCGCCAAAGACATAGCGGGCTTTCGGAAATACCGGTTTGCCTCCCTCTGTCAGCCCGCCAATGTGGTCGGGATGCCCATGGGTGAGGACAATCACATCGGTGTCTTCTGGCTTGTAGCCAGCGGTCGCCAGCCGTTCCGCGGTTTGCCCTGGCGGCAGCCGCTTGCTGAGCTGTTCGTATTCGCGTGGCAGCGCACCATTGCCCGTGTCGAACAGGATGAGCTGCTTTCCTGTATTCACGATCGTCGGAATGTTCGGATGCTCAAATCGCTGGATGTCGATATTGTTCGCACGCGCCAGAGCATGCACGTCATCTACCGAGGCGTTGGCTCCGTAGTGGGGATGCAACCCATCGCGGATGGCCTTCGCGTCCAAAACCGTGGCAACCTCGAAGCCGCCGAGCTTGAAGCGATAAATTGTCGGCTGCAGTTCGCCTCGTAGTGATGCTGCCACCTGGATGTCCTCCCCCTTTACATTGCTGTGCACGGCAGTCGCCAGCACGACGGCTATTGAACATTTTCGTTCAATTTGTCCGATTGCGTTGACGCTCGATGCATTATTTGAAGCAAAAGCGCAAGTTCCTTCTCCGCCCAAACCACGTTCCAATGAAGGACGCCGATCGTCGATCTTCACGCGTTCGTGCCGTCGAAACGGTGATTTTTTGTTGTCGGCAAGCCGTTCTGAAATATCCTCCGTTCGCAAAACTGGAAATGCGATGTCGCGCATTTACTTAAAACTGTAAGAGCAATTTCGCGAAGCATTTTACGCGCGTTTTATAAGCCATCGGTACAGCATTACGTCGAAAGTTATTCAACTGCCGA
>DASSYU010000067.1:0-2431 GCA_035703125.1 Pseudolabrys sp.
ATGGCCGGGCTTCCGGGTCTCGCGGAGCGAGCCCGGGGATGGTGGAATGATCCGCTTCGCGCATCATTCCACCACCTTGGGCACCAGGAAGAAGTTGTCTTCGCTCATGGGGGCATTCTGGACGACATCCCCCGCGATGCCGCCATCGGTCACGACATCGGCGCGTTTTTTCATCGCCATGGGGGTGACAGACGTCATCGGTTCGACCCCTTCGACATTCACCTCGCCGAGCTGCTCGACGAAGGAGAGCATGGCATTCAACTCACCCTTGAGGTGGTCGATCTCCTCCTCGGCCACGGCAATGCGGGCGAGGTGCGCGATGCGGCGTACGGTATCGGCGTCGACAGCCATTGAAAATTCCGGAAATCCAACAACCTTCGCCAGCCTATAGCAGAGCGTCTTTCATCGCGACAACGGGGTTGCCGCCTGCGGCGGTTTCCGCAGGAGCAGATCAAGTGCTTCGGCAGCCAATATCCGGATCAGTTGGCCTGCCGGCATCTCGCGGCCAAGGGCGGCAGCCTGTCCGGCGAACATTGGAGAAAAATCTCCCGAGCCCAGCGCCTGAGCCTTTGCATGCAAGGGTGCCAGCGCATCGCTGGCGAGCGGAAATTCCGGCACGACGTCGCTGACGGGCCCGAGCTCGCGGATGGCCCGGTTCACCAGCCCGCGCGCCGGCCGCCCGCTGAACACGTTGGTGAGGACGGTGCTGTCGTCGTGAGCAACGCGCAGTGCCGCCCGGTGCGGCGGCAATATTTTCGCCTCCGGGCAGAACAGAAGCGCCGTTCCGATCTGAACTGCGGCCGCCCCAAGCGTCAGCGCCGCCGCCATGGTACGCGCATCTGCGATACCGCCGGTCGCGATCACCGGCACCTTGACCGCATCGACCACCTGCGGGAGCAGCGCAAACAATCCGACCTGGGTGGCCGGGTTCGTGCTCAGGAACATCCCCCGATGACCTCCCGCCTCAACGCCTTGCGCGATGATGGCGTCGCAGCCGTTTGTTTCCAGAAATCGCGCCTCTTCGACCGTGGTCGCGGAGCAGATGGTTTTGCACCCCGCAGCCTTGACCCTCGCCATCAATTCTTTTTCAGGCAGGCCATAATGGAAGCTCACGACCGCGGGCTTGATCTCTTCGACGACCGCGCACGCCATTGCGTCGAACGGTCTGCGCGCGGTGCCCGTGACGGGCGCAGCCGGATCGATGCCGAACTCGAGGTAATAAGGCTTGAGTCCTTCCCGCCACGCGTGCTCGCGCGCATTGTTCGGTACCGGCATTGTGTGCGCGAGGAAATTGAGATTGAGCGGCCTGTCGCCGGCGGCAGCGCGGAATTGCGCGACCTGCGCACGGACTTGCTCGCCGCTCAGCATGCCGGCAGGCAGAGCTCCGAGCCCGCCCGCCTTTGCGACTGCGATCGCAAGCTCGGCGTCCGATGCTCCCGCCATTGGCGCCTGGAGGATCGGAACGTCGATCGCGAAAAGGTCCAGAAGCGTTCGGTCCGACCACATCGGCTTGCTCCAATTGCAGCGCTGACAGCGACGTTAGCGGTTTCGACCCAGTATATGAATTCGCGACCGATTAACGGCAGCTGCTCCGGCTGCGAAGGATGTCGTGTAAGGTTGGAGGCTAACCGGTATGGAACGGGCTACGATCAGCAATGCCAATTCGGACCCACGACCGCTATCCTTACTCTCCAATCTCCTCCCGGCCGGTCTACGACTGGCCCGGCGGCAAGGGGCTCGCCGTCTACATCGGACTTAACCTCGAGTGGTTCTCTTTTGGCGACGGGCTGGGCGCGGAGCTGGCGCCGGGCGGACCGCAGCCCGACGTCCTCAACTACGCCTGGCGCGATTACGGCAATCGTGTCGGTGTCTTTCGCCTGGCGGAGCTCTTTGCCGAGCTGAATTTGCCGGTATCACTTCTGGTCAATTCGGAGATGTATCGCCACGCGCCGCAGGCAATTGCGGCATTCCACAATGCCGAGATCATCGGACATGGCCGCACGAATTCAGAACGCCAGGGCGCGCTGAGCGAAGCGGAAGAACGTGCGCTAATTTCCGAAACGACGGCGGCAATCGAAAAGCATTCCGGCAAGCGTCCGCAAGGCTGGCTGGGCCCGTGGATTTCCCAATCTCCCCTCACTCCGGATTTATTGCAGGAGGCCGGCTATCGCTACCTGCTCGACTGGTGCCATGACGACCAGCCCATCTGGATGAAGACCCGCCGGGGCCGCATCTTGTCGATACCCTACCCGCAGGAGCTCAATGACATTCCGCAGATCGTCGCACGCAAGCGCGAGGGATCTGATTTCGCGGACATGATCGTGGACACCTTCGAGGTGATGCAGCACGAAAGCAAAAAGCGACCCTTGGTCATGGGAATCGCATTGCACGCCTACATCGTCGGCTGGCCGCACCGGTTCAAACATCTTGC
>DASSYU010000105.1:0-7280 GCA_035703125.1 Pseudolabrys sp.
CCGGAAAATTTCGATCTGACGTTCCAGGGCACCGTCAGCATCCGCCGCGCGCTGCAACTGTCGCTCAACGTTCCGGCGATTGCCGTGCTCGGCAAGGTCGGCGTCAGCCGTCTGAGCGCGCGGCTCACCCAAACCGGCGCCGCGCTCGTCCTGCCGAAGAACGAGGCGCCTGGTCTTGCGATGGGATTGGGCGGTGTTGGTGTCAGGCTAACGGATCTGGTGATGCTTTATGCGGCGCTGGCCCGACAGGGCTCGGCAATAGCGTTGAGCGAACTTGCGGATGCCGTGCCATCAAATCCACGGCGACTGCTTGACCCTGTTGCGGCGTGGTATGTCGGCAACGTTCTCATGGGCGCGCCGCCGCCGGACAATGCGCCGCATGGGCGTATCGCCTTCAAGACCGGCACGTCCTACGGCTATCGCGATGCCTGGGCGATCGGTTTCGACGGTCGCATGACGATCGGTGTCTGGGTCGGGCGGCCCGACGGCGCGCCGGTGCCCGGCCTTTACGGCCGTGCGTCTGCGGCACCGATTTTGTTCGATGCCTTTGCCCGCTCCGGCTTTACTCCCGTGCCGTTGCTGCAGGCGCCGAAAGGCACGGTCTTCGGGGCGAACAGCAAGCTTCCGCCGCCATTGCAGCGTTTCAACGCCGGCACGGGCTTGCGTGAGGCGACCGAGCGCCCGCGCATCATGTTCCCGCCGGACGGTGCGCGGCTCGAATTGGCCGGCGGCGACCAGCCCAACCCGGTCGCGCTCAAGATCGCCGGCGGCCGCGCGCCGCTGACTGTCATGGTGAACGGCGTGCCGCTTGCGGCCGAAAGCAGCCGGCGCACATTATTCTTCCGTCCGGACGGTCCCGGATTTGTCCGCCTGACGGTGATGGATGCGACCGGGGCAACCGACAGCGTATCGGTGAGGATGCAATAGCGCCGCCAATGACAGCGCGCGGGCTTGGCTCTATTGTCCGGCCAAGTTGGCGGGGTCTAAGGGGCTTCGAGAGTGAGCATCACGACGAATAAGGCCGGCCCATCGCTTGTTCCGGGCCGCGGCCTTGGCACAGCGCTCGACTATGCAGTGGCTTCGCATAGACGCGCCGTCATGCTGCTTCTGTTGTTCTCACTGCTGGCCTTCCTGCCGGGTTTTTTCCAGATCCCGCCGGTCGATCGCGACGAAGCTCGCTTTGCGCAAGCGACGAAGCAAATGCTGGAAACCGGCGAGTATGTCGACATCCGGTTCCAGAACGAGGTCCGCTACAAGAAGCCGGTCGGTATCTACTGGTTACAGGCGGCCGCGGTGAAAACCGGAGAAGCCCTCGGCGTGCCGCGGCCGCGGACGACGATCTGGCTATACCGTTTGCCGTCACTCTTCGGTGCGATCGGCGCCGTGCTGCTCACCTACTGGGCCGCGCTCGCCTTCGTTTCAAGACGTGGTGCGCTGATTGCAGGATTGATGATGGCAAGTTCGGTTCTGCTTGGCGTCGAGGCGCGGCTCGCCAAGACAGACGCCATGCTTCTGCTGACCTCGGTCGCGGCGATGGGCGCCATGGCGCGGATCTATCTCGCTTGCCGGCGCACACCCGAGACCCCGGTTGGTTGGAGACAGCCGGCCATTCTATGGACGGCGCTGGCCGCCGGCACCCTTATCAAGGGGCCGCTGGTGCTTATGTTTGTCGCCCTTGCAGCGATTACCTTATCGGTTGCCGACCGCTCCGCGCGCTGGGTGTGGTCGCTGCGTCCTGTCGCCGGTTTCGCCTGGATGGTGCTGCTGGTCCTGCCGTGGTTCGTCGCCATCATTGCGAAATCGGGCGGCGATTTCTTCGTGCAGGCGGTCGGCCACGACATGCTCGGCAAGGTGGCGAGCGGGCAGGAAGCGCATGGTGCGCCGCCCGGATACTATTTTGTGCTGTTCTGGGTCACGTTCTGGCCTGGTTCGGTGCTCGCGGGGCTGGCAGCGCCGATGGTCTGGCGATCGCGCCGCGAGGCCGGCGCACAGTTTCTCCTTGCCTGGCTTGTGCCGTCCTGGCTCGTGTTTGAGGCGGTGATGACGAAGTTGCCGCACTACGTGCTGCCGCTCTATCCGGCAATTGCGATTTTGATCGCGGGCATTCTCAATTCCGGCAACCTGTCCAAGTCACGTTGGCTGGTGCGCGGCACCATCGGATGGTTCCTGTTTCCAGGCGCCATCGCGATTGCCGTGATGGTTGCCTTCATCATGCTCGGCGGCGATCTCGGGCTGATCGCATGGCCGTTTTCCGCAGCCGCCGTGATATTCGGTCTCTTCGCCTGGTGGCTCTATGACGCCGACGGCGCCGAGCGCGCACTGTTGCGTGGAATGATTGCGTCCGTACTGGTTGCGGTCACCGTCTATGCGGTGACATTGCGTTTGCTGCCCTCGCTCTTTCCAAGCGAGATGATCGCCGAAGAGATCGGCTTCACCGAATGCCGTCCGCCGCACGTTGCCTCGACATTTGCCTATCAGGAGCCGAGCCTCGTGTTTCTCTTGGGGACCGATACCCGCTTCACCGATGGTCCGGGGGCGGCAGACTTCCTGCGGGGCGGGCCATGCCATTTTGCCGTGGTGGACTCGCGCAGCGAGCGCGCATTTGCGCAACGCGCAGAATCGACCGGATTGCGCTATTCACTCAGCCGGCGGTTTGAGGGGTACAATATCAGTATCGGCAAGCCGGTCTCGTTGACCGTCTTCCGTTCGCAGGTGAACCAATGAGCGTGGCCAACGGATTCAATCGTATGGACGGCGAGAGTTCGCTCCGCCGCTGCGCCACCAACGTCATGACGGCGCTCAATTTTCTGGCGCGTCCGCGTCGGGTCCGGCTGCCGCGCTCGGGTGCGTACTCGCTGCCAATGCTGGCGATTGCGGCGGGCGTCGCCATTGCTGTTTTTCTGTTTCTGGCCTGGGCACTTGATGCTGCGGCCAGTCGTGGCGTTGGCCACCTGCCGCGTTGGATCATCTCCGTGTTCGACGATATTACCGATTTCGGCAAGTCGGGATGGTTCCTGTGGCCACTCGGTTTGTTGTTTCTGGCGCTTGCCGCGTTGCCGCGGGCGCTGACCCCGGTCTCGCAACGCGTGCTGGCAGCCGTCATGGTGCGGATCGGATTTCTGTTCGCCGCGATCGCGGTGCCAGGCCTGTTCGTCACCATCGTCAAACGCATGATCGGCCGCGCGCGGCCGAATGTCGGCGGCGGTCTCGACCCGTTCCTGTTCAGTCCGTTCAAATGGGAGGCGGCCTATGCCGGCATGCCGTCGGGACATGCCACGACGGCATTCGCGGTGCTCGTGGCGTTCGGCACGCTTTGGCCGCGCGCCCGCACGGCCCTGCTGATCTATGCCGTTTTGATCTGCATCAGCCGGATGGTCGTCACTGCGCATTATCCGACCGATGTGCTGGCCGGTGCGCTGGTCGGCGCTGTCGGCGCAATGATGGTGCGGCGCTATTTCGCGCTGCGCCGCCTTGGTTTTTCGATCGGACCGGACGGGGCAATCCACCAGCTTCCAGGACCGTCGCTCCGGCGCATCAAAGCGGTTGCCCGCGAGCTACTTGCCCCATAAGACATCGCGTCATGACGACAACCGATCCGGCGGTATCCATCGTGGTGCCGGTCCGCAACGAAGCGGGCAACATTGCGCCTCTCGTCGAGGAAATCGCGGCGGCGGTCGATGGCCAGTGGCCTTTCGAGGTCGTCTACGTCAATGACGGATCCAATGACACGACGGATGATGAGCTCCGCAGCCTGATGGCGCGCTATCCCTGGCTGCGCCGGGTGCGCCACAAGCAATCCTGCGGGCAGTCGGCGGCGGTGCGCAGCGGCGTCACGGCAGCGCGCGCGCCGCTGGTGGCGACGTTCGATGGGGACGGGCAGAACGATCCGGCGTTCGTTCCGGCGCTCATCCGGGCTCTGGAAGCGGGTGCGCCGCGTACCGGCCTCGTCGCCGGGCAGCGGGTCGGCCGCAAGGCGAGTGGCTTCAAGAAATTCCAGTCGCGCGTTGCGAATGCCGTACGCGGCGTCGTGTTGCGCGACGGGACTCGCGACACTGGTTGCGGTCTCAAGGCGTTCCGGCGCGACGTGTTCCTGCGCCTGCCATATTTCGACGGCCTGCATCGTTTTCTGCCGGCGTTGGTGCGGCGGGAAGGCTACGACATCGCTTATGTCGACGTGATCGACCGGCCGCGCGCGCACGGTGTGTCAAATTATGGACTGTGGGACCGGCTCTGGATCGGTATTCTCGATCTGGCCGGCGTGTGGTGGCTGATCCGCCGCAGGAAGAAGATTCCGGAAATCTCGGAGGACTAGATGCTCATCGATATCGCGCAAGCCGTCGGCGGTTATCTGCACGACGTGTTCATCGGCAATGCCGACTGGGGAATCCTGATCGGCTATATCGCGCAAATGTTGTTTGCGATGCGCTTCGTCGTCCAATGGATTGCGTCCGAGCGCGCCGGCCGCAGCGTGGTGCCAACGGCGTTCTGGATTTTCTCGATCGGCGGCGGGGTGATGCTGCTCGGCTACGCGCTGTACCGGAAGGATCCTGTCTTCATCATCGGACAGGCATTCGGCGTTTTCGTCTACTTGCGCAATCTGCAATTCGTGTTGCGCAGCGGCGGTACCGCCGCGCCGGCGTAGTCAGTATTAATTCATCCGGCTTTCGCGAGCGTCGCGAAACCTTGCTCCAGGTCGGCAATCAGATCGTCGGGGTCTTCGAGGCCGATATGGAAGCGGATGCTCGGGCCGCCCGGCGCCCACTTGGTTGCGGTCCGATATTCCGTGCAGTCAAAGAGGATCGCCAGGCTTTCAAAGCCGCCCCACGAATAACCGAGCCCGAACAATGTGAGCTCGTTGAGAAAGGCATGCACAGCCTTCTCGCTGACGGGCTTGAGGACGATGCTGAAGAGGCCGCTGGCGCCGGTAAAATCCCGTTTCCAGATTGCGTGCCCTGGGTCGCTCTCGAGCGCAGGGTGTATGACGCGCAGGACTTCCGGCCTCTGTGCCAGCCACCGCGCGATGCGCAGGCCGGATTGATAATGGCGCGCAAGCCGCACGCCGAGCGTGCGCAGGCCGCGCAGCGCAAGATACATGTCGTCGGGGCCGACGCAAGTTCCCATCGAATAGACGGTGTCTTTTAGCGCCGGCAACGTCGCCGCATTTGCCGACACGCAACCGAACATGATGTCGGAATGGCCGCCGATATATTTGGTGCCGGCCTGGATTTCCAAATCGACGCCTTTCTCGAAGGCGCGGAAATAAAGCGGCGTCGCCCAGGTATTGTCCATCAGCACGGTCGCGCCTTTCTCATGCGCGACTTTGGCGATGGCCGGAACGTCCTGCATCTCGAAGCTTTGTGATCCCGGGGCTTCGACAAACACGGCACGCGTATTAGGCTTGAACAGCTTCGCAATGCCGCTGCTGATCAGCGGGTCGTAATACGTTGTCTCCACGCCAAACCGTGCAAACACGCTGTTGCAGAAATTGCGCGTCGGGCGATAGATGCTGTCGGTGACAAGGACATGATCGCCGGTGCGCGCGACGGAGAGCAGGGCCGCCGATATGGCCGCAAGTCCTGACGGCAACAGCGCGACGCCCGCGCAACCGTCACCGTCGAGCTCACGCAGTGCATCCTCGAGCGCATCCGAGGTCGGTGTGCCGCGCCGGCCGTAACTATAGCGCGCCCGGTGAGCAACCTGATCGTCGGCCGTGGGATAGAGAACGGTCGATGCGTGATAGACCGGCGGATTAACAAAGCCGTGATTGGCCTGCGGATCGCGGCCCGCGGTGACCAGTTTGGTATTGAGCTTAATGGGGGATTTCGGTTTTTTGGCCATATGATTGGGACGTCATTCAATGAATTGACCGGAAAGTAGCCGCGCATATTCCCGGCGCAAAGACATATACGTCCGCGCGGCGCGCGAGCGTCAACCCCTTGACCCGGTAAGCTGATCGTTCTGTGATGCCGCGCAAGAAGGGGCTATCGCGTAAGACAAGGGCCACAGGAGCGCCCGTTACCGCCGGAGGGGCCTCCGGCGGCGGATGAGTTTGGGAATTGCACAAGATCTTTGCAACGCACAGGTTTTGAAGGAACCGCCACATGAAGCGACTTGCCACACTTGTTGCGCTCGTCCTCGCCGTTACCGCGCAAGGCGTATCAGCTCAGACGCTCAAGGCGGTGAAAGATCGCGGCATGCTCAACTGCGGTGCCAATGGATCGCTCGCAGGGTTCGGACTGCCTGACGCGCAGGGAAAATGGACCGGCCTCGATGTCGATTTCTGCCGGGCCATCGCCGCCGCGGTGCTCAACGACGCCAACAAGGTCAAATACGTGCCGCTATCGGCAAAGGACCGCTTCACGGCCTTGCAATCGGGCGAGGTCGACGTGCTGGCGCGGAACACGACCTGGACGTCGTCGCGTGACACTTCGCTCGGCCTCAACTTCGTCGGCGTCAATTATTACGACGGCCAGGGCTTCTTGGTGCGCAAGTCGCTCAAGGTGAACTCCGCGTTGGAGCTCAATAGCGCGTCAGTCTGCGTGCAACAGGGCACGACGACCGAGCTCAATCTCGCCGACTTTTTCGGTGCAAACAAGATGCAGCTCAAGAGCGTCACCTTTGCCACCGCCAACGAGGCGGTGAAGGCTTATGATGCGGGACGCTGCGATGCCTACACGACCGACGCCTCGGCGCTTTATGCCGAGCGGCTTCGTGTCACCAACCCTGACGACCACGTGATCCTGCCGGAGATCATATCGAAGGAGCCGCTTGGCCCGGTGGTCCGCCACGGCGACGACCAGTGGTACGACGTTGTGAAGTGGACGCTCTTCGCCATGATCGATGCCGAGGAACTGAACATTTCTTCGAAGACGCTTGACGAGGCGATGAAGTCGCCGAACCCGGAGATCAAGCGCTTCATCGGGACCGAAGGCAATTACGGAGAGCAACTCGGCCTGACCAAGGATTGGGCCGTCCGCATCGTCAAGCAGGTCGGCAACTACGGTGAATCGTTTGAGCGCAACGTCGGCATGGGCTCGGCGCTCAAGATCGAACGGGGACTGAACAAGTTGTGGACCAAAGGCGGCATCCAGTACGCGCCGCCGATCCGCTGAACCGACAGCGATAGAGTTTGGCCGCGGGCGCGCTCCCGCGGCCCTTTCATCAAAGGAGTGCCGCCGCCGCTTGGCGCGTCCGACGAGGGGGAAATGCCGAGTGACCTGCCGGCGCAGCCGCGCCCCGCGCGTGTCGTGTTCTACAACGACCCGAAGGTCCGCAGCATT
>DASSYU010000217.1:0-10319 GCA_035703125.1 Pseudolabrys sp.
CAGTGCCACGGCAGCGAGAACGGCATCTATCTCTGCGCCTCGATGCCGCTCGGCAAGCCGTCCAAGTTCGCCAACCGCCATCTGCAAAATCGCGTCATCCAGAAGGGCGACCAGATTGCATTGCTGGTCGAAGACAATGGCCCGGGCGGCATGTACACCGAGCTTGGACGCTCATGCGTCGTCGGTGCGAAGGTGCCACAGGCGATGAAGGACGAGCTCGAGTTCTGCAAGGCCTCGCGCAAGTTCACGCTTGATCTGCTCAAGCCCGGCACGCCGTGCAAGGACATCTGGAACGCCTTCAACGATTTCATGAAGAAAAACGGCAGACCCACCGAAGCCAGACTCTATTGTCATGGACAAGGCTACGACCTGGTCGAACGTCCCCTCATCCGTCACGACGAGCCCATGACCATCGCAAAGGACATGAACATCGTCGTCCATCCGACCTATATCCATGCCGGTTATCTCAACTGGCTGTGCGACAACTACTTGATCGGCGGCAACGGTCCGGGGGATCGCTTGCACCAGTTTCCCGAAGAGGTGATCGAGGTCGGTTAGTGTCAGGCTTGACGGGCCCCATCGCCCGCGCAAGGCTCGACCCCTGTTGTGAAGAGGAAAGCAATGAAAAAAGTACTGCTTGCCGCGGCCTTCGCCGCGTTCATCTCGGCTGGCCAGGCCACCGCTCAGGATTTTCCGACGCGCCCGGTGACGATGGTCATTCCATTCGCGGCGGGCGGACCGCAAGACACGATCGGTCGCGTCATCGCGCAGCGCATGAGCGAACTACTCGGCCAGCAGGTCGTCGTTGAAAACGTCGGCGGCGCCGGTGGTATGACCGGTTCCAAGCGCGTCGCCGACGCGAAACCTGACGGCTACACGATGGTGCTCGGCAGCGTCGGCACACATGCGCAGAACCAGACGCTCTACAAGAGACCCGCATACAATGTGGAAACCGATTTCACGCCGGTGGCCTACCTCGCGGTAACTCCAATCGCGCTGATCACGCGACCGGACCTGCCGGTGAGCAGTCTCAAGGACTTTGTTGCCTACGCCAAAGCCAATCAGGGCAAGATGCAATTCGGCTCCGCGGGCGCCGGCTCCGCCACGCATCTCGGCTGCGTTGTTCTGAACACAGCCATGGGCGCGCCGATGATCACGCATGTTCCCTATAAAGGGACCGGCCCGGCAATGCAGGACCTTATCGCCGGCCGTATCGATTACCTGTGCGAGATCATCGCGACGGCCAAGCCGCAAATCGAGGGCGAGAAAGTCAAAGGCATCGCCATCATGACCAAGGAACGCTCGCCGGTCCTGCCCAATCTTGCGACCACCGTCGAACAGAGCCTCGACGTCCAGGCCTATACCTGGAGCTCTCTGTTTCTTCCGAAAGGCGCCCCGGCCGATGTCGTGAAGAAGCTCAACGAAGCTGCGGCCGCCGCAATTGCGACGCCATCCGTGCAGGAGCGGCTCGCAAAACTGGGCGCAACCGTTGCCGCACCGAACGAGCGTAGTCCGCAATGGCTTGCCGACTTCGTGAAGAGCGAAGTAAAAAAGTGGGAAGCCCCGATCAAGGCAAGCGGCGTGCAGGTGGAATAAGACTTGCCGCCAAGGTGCATGCCGTAGCGTAAAGGAACAAGGGTTGACCATGGCTGACGTCAAGTTTCTCAACCCCGACACGCTCGGGAAGCCGCTTGGCCAATACTCGCATCTCACCAGGGTCAAGGCGTCGGAATTCGTCTTCATCGCCGGCCAGGTTGGCGTCGACAGCAACGGCAAGCTTGTCGGCGACGGCGATTTCGACGCCCAATGCGTGCAGACCTTTGCGAATATCGAGGCAGCGCTCAAATCGGTCGGTGCGGGTTGGGGAAATATCGTCCAGTTCACGACCTACCTGGTGCACTCGCAGGACATTCCGAAGTTCATGAAATACCGGCTGCGTGAATTTCCGAAAATGTTTCCGAGCGGCGCCTACCCGCCAAACACGCTGCTGATGATCGACCGCCTCGTGCAGGAAGCCTTGCTGGTCGAAGTGCAGGCCGTCGCCGCGCTCTAGCCTGACTTGTCCATCAGGCTAACATGGGCCGCCACGATCCGCCAGCCTTCCGGAAATTTCACCCAGCTCTGCATCTGCCGGCCGATTTTGCCCGGCGCGGACGGCCGTTCGTAAAGCGTCGAGGCTACCGCAAATTCGCGTCCGAACGTCGTGATGACGGTGCGCAACAATTTGCGGCCGAGCGCAACTGGCGAGCGCGCCGAGCGGAACGATTTTATTTCGGCATGGCCGTAGAGGATTTCACCGGCGCCGTAGCGGATCGTGCGTGGATCGTCGCGAAATAGTTCGTCGAGGACCGGAACGTCGTTCGACACGAGCGCCTTTTCATAACGATCGAACGCCGCCCTCACCTCCGCAACGACGTCCGGCAGATCGATTTCCATTACCCTCTCCTCCGAGCCTGCTAGCGCCAACGTGTTGCAATGACGTAAGCTGGCTGGATAGCAAGTCCGTCGGCTTGCTGCGAGCGTAGAAATAACGGGGGAGGACTACGTGAAAGCCTTAAAAGCGCTGCTGATCGGATTGACGCTGCTGTGCCCCACATCGGCCATGGCGCAGGATTTTCCCAACAAGCCGATCAGGCTGATCGTGCCCTTCCCGCCCGGCGGGCCCAACGACCTCATCGGGCGCGTGATCGGCCAGCGCATGTCGGAAATTCTCAAACAATCGGTCGTGGTCGAGAACCGCTCCGGACAGGGCGGCGTCGCCGGCACCGACGCGGTCGCCAAGTCGCCGCCCGACGGCTACACCATCGCCATCACCAGCGCGGGCGCGCTAGCGATCAGCCCGAGCATGGAGAAGGTCGCCTACGAGACGCTCAAGGACCTGCAGCCGATCACCCTCGTCGCCAAGGTGCCGGAAATGTTGGTGGTGGCTACCAGCGTTCCCGCCAACAACATGAAGGAGCTGGTCGCGCTGGCAAATTCGCAGCCGGGAAAACTCAACTTCGCCTCGTCCGGTCCCGGCAGCCTGCCGCATCTTGCCGGCGAATTGTTCAAGCTCACCGCCAAGATCGACATCGTGCACGTGCCCTACCGCGGGGCGGCCCCCGCCGTGAACGATTTGCTGGCCCAGCAGGTGCAGATGGTCTTCCTCGACCTGCCGGTGCTGTTGCCGCAGATCAAGGCCGGCAAGCTCAAGCCGATTGCAGTCGGCGCGCCGCAACGTGTGCCGAGCGCGCCCGATGTGCCGACCACCGCCGAGGTCGGCATGCCAAACCTGCTGACCGAAAACTGGTACGGCATGGTCGCGCCGGCCAAGACGCCGCCGAACGTCGTCGCCGCGCTGAACAAAGCCGCTGTCGAGGCGATGAAGGATCCCGCCGTGATCGAAAAGCTGTCGAGCCAGGGCGCCATATTGGGCGGCGACAGCCCCGAGCATTTCGCCGCTTTCATCGACAGCGAGACGAAGAAGTGGGCGAAGGTGATCAAGGACGCCGGCCTTCAGACGTCAAAGTAGCCGCCGGCACGTTGTAAAATGTCCGACACCGTCAATTTCGTGCTGCGCTCGACGGTGACATCGCCGTTCGGGCGCAAGGTCCGCATGGCGATCGACGTGCTGGGGCTCGCCGATCGCATCAAGATCGAGCCCGCCGACCCGCTCGATGAAAGCGACACGCTGCGTCAGCAGAACCCGCTGGGCAAAATGCCGTGCCTCGTGCTGCCCGACGGCAGCACGATCTACGACAGCGGCATCATCATCGAATATCTGCAGGATGTCGCCGGCACGGACCGGTTGCTGCCGCTCAAGGGGCGCGACCGCTACCGTGCGCTGACGCTGGCACGGCTCGCCGACGGCATCATGGATGCGTCAATCCTGGTGGTTTACGAAGACCGCTTCCGGCCGGATACGGCGACGCACTCGCCGCGCTGGCTCGCGCATCAACGCGGCAAGATCAACCGCGGGCTGGCGGCGTTCGAGAAAGCGCCGCCGGATCCAGCAAAAAGCGACGTCGTCACGATCGGCTTGTCGTGTGCGCTCGGTTATCTCGACTGGCGCAAGCAGGTCGATTGGCGGCCGATCTATCCCGGCCTGGTCGCGTGGTTGAACGAATTCTCCAAGTACGAGCCCGCCTTCGAGCGCACGCGCGCGCCCGACGCATGACGCAACACACCGCCATTACGCCTGCCGATCCGCCCTACTGGCTCGCAACGCCAGGCAAGCCGAAACTCACGCTGCCGGCCGGCGCCTGCGACGCGCACGTGCACGTGTTCGGGCCGCGTGGGCGCTTTCCGTTTGCCGAGGGCCGCCGTTACACGCCGTCCGACGCGCCGAAGGAGATGCTGTTCAAATTGCACGAGCGCCTCGGCATCCAGCATTGCGTGATCGTGCAGCCGGCCTGTCACGGCGAAGACAATTCGGTGACGGTCGACGCCATTGCCGCAACGGGCGGATCGTATAAAGGCGTCGCACTCGTGCCGCTGTCGGTCTCGGACGCCGAGCTCAAGCGGCTCGATGCTGCCGGCCTTTGCGGCGCCCGTTTTCATTACATGAGTCACCTCGCTCAAGGTCCCGACATCAACGACGTCATTGCGTTCGCCAGGCGTCTCGCCGCCATCGGGTGGCATTTGCAGATCCACATGGAAGCCGACCTGATTGCCGAGCTGGCGCCGGCGCTCAGGCAGTGGCCGGTGCCGGTCGTGATCGACCACATGGGACGCATCAATGCATCGCTCGGCCTCGATCAGCCGGCCTTCAAGGCACTGCTCGCCCTACTCAACGACAATAATGTCTGGGTGAAAGTCAGCGGCGCCGACCGCGTGACACGGCAGGGACCGCCCTACTCGGATGCCGTGCCGTTCGCGCGCAGGCTGGTAGCCGAGTTCGGCGACCGCTGCGTCTGGGGCACCGACTGGCCGCACCCCAATCATCAGGGGCCAACGCCCGACGACGGAGTTCTGGTCGATATCCTCGGCGAGATCGCGCCCAGCGAAGCGGCACGCAAGGCACTGCTGGTCGACAATCCGCAACGCTTCTATCGTTTCGCCCCGGCGCGTAAATTGACTTGAGGGACATGAACATGGGCGGGCGCCTGCAAGACCGCATTGCGATTGTCACCGGCGCGGGCTGCATCGGCCCCGGCTGGGGCAACGGCCGCGCCATTGCCGTGCGCTTCGCCGAGGAAGGCGCGAAGATTTTCGCTGTCGACCGCGATCTCGACAGCGTCACGGAAACCGTCGAGCGCGTGAAAGCAGCCGGCGGCGAAATTGTCACGCATCAATGCGACGTGACCGGAGCGGCTTCGGTCGCGGTCATGGTGAAGACCTGCGTCGAGCGCTTCGGCCGCATCGACGTGCTGGTGAACAATGTCGGCGGCTCGGCCGCCGGCGGACCGGCGGAAATGAGTGAAGACGTCTGGGACGCACAGGTCGATTCCAATCTGAAAAGCGTATTCCTGACGCTGAAACATGTGCTGCCGGTCATGGAACGGCAGAAACAGGGCGCGGTCGTCAATGTCGCATCGACATCCGGCCTGCGCTGGACCGGCTCCGCGCAGGTCGGTTACGCCGCGACCAAGGCCGGCGTGATCCAGCTTTCGCGCGTCGTCGCCGTGCAGTACGCCGACAAAGGCATCCGCGTGAACACGGTTGTCCCCGGACAGCTGCACACGCCGATGGTGGAAGCGCGGCTCGCCAAGCAGCGCACCGGCGGCGATGTCGAAGCCTTGCTGAAATCACGGCTCGAGCGCATCCCGCTCGGCTTCATGGGCGATGGCCGCGACACCGCGAATGCGGCGCTGTTTCTGGCGTCCGACGAAGCGCGCTTCATCACAGGCACCGAGATCGTCGTCGATGGCGGGATGACGGTGCGTTGCGACTAGAATTTAGAGGACATAGCTTTTTGCAGCGTGAATGTCCGCTTATGACCCAAGGCGGACTTGGACATGTGACTAGTTTGCCACAAGACACGAAATAAACGGACATTCTGCGTAGCCCTATGTGCGTCGAACAAGATTGTCGGTATTTTCTTTTAGGACTTTCTGGGGGCTGACCAATGCGCTATTCGTCGATTGCAGTAGCTGTTGCCGTGTCCGCAGTTGCGTTCACTCAAAACGCGACGGCGGCGGACATGTCGGTCAAGGCACCGGTCGCTCCAGCTCCCGCGCCGATCTACAGTTGGACTGGCTTCTACATTGGCGTTCACGCTGGATGGGGTTGGAGTAGTTCTACTGTCGCCGTAACGCCCAGTCCCGCATTTATATCGGCGTCCGGTTATGAAACGAATTCATTTGACCAGAACAGTGACGGCTTCATTGGCGGTGGCCAAATTGGTTATAATTGGCAATTCGCTCCAAATTGGGTGATCGGTATCGAAGGCGACTTCTCCGGCACCGGAATTCGTGAAACGACTGTCGTCCCAATCACCATTGGTGGCATTCCCCTTGGCGGCGATTATACGCATTCTGCCAAGCGCGACATTACATGGCTGGCAAGCGTGCGCGGACGCTTTGGTTACACCGCTGATCGTTGGCTCATCTATGTGACCGGCGGCGGTGCTTGGGGCCGAGTGGAGGGCACTGCCGGTCCGAATATCCCAAGCATCCTTGCTCCGGTAACATTTAGCGATACCATTTCTGGATGGGTCATCGGCGGCGGCTTTGAGTATGCCTTCGCCAACAATTGGACGGCGCGGCTGGAATATCTCTACTACGATCTCGACGACACGAGTTTTACCAATGCCTATGCCGGTAACCCGACTTTTTTCTGGACCACGACTTGGGACAACAGAATCAATGTCGTCAGGGCGGCTGTGAACTATAAGTTCTAACTGCTCCCTGGGGCGTATCACTCGCGCTGCAGAATGTCCGCTTCCGGGGGTAGAGTGGAAATTCTAAGACGTTTTCCATAGTTCGGCGCGACCCATCGAACGTGGCCGTGGCGGAGGAAGCGCTACCGCAAACAAAATTCTCGCGAATAATTCCGCGTATTTGGCACGCTCCACCAGAGCTACCATTTACCGGGCCAGTTTACTCCGGGGGCATACGGATCGTCGCGGCTATACCGGCTGATCGGTGAGCCGGAATTGGCTGAACCGCCGGACTCGGCCGCGCGAGATTGCGATTTCACGGAGTTCTTCGTGTCGGATGTTCGCTTGGCTGCAATGCTCGGTCCCGAAGCCGCCAGCAATAACCCAGCCGCAATTGCCACGATGTAAAAACTTGCCATCGTCCTCTTCATCACCATTGCCGATTTCTGCAGGCGTCCTTCATCAGGACGGCGAAAAACGTTTCGCTTCATTTGCAGCTCCTGTTGAGCCTTTGTCCGTTGCCGCTCGCCTCGTTTTGAATGCATCGTTTAAAACCTGGCGACGTCGATAACGGCTTCCGCAAAAGCCTGCGGAGCTTCCTGCGGGAGGTTATGCCCGATGCCTCCGGTAATGTTTCGATGCTCGTATTTGCCCGAGAATTTCTTCGCGTAGGCGCTCGGGTCCGGGTGCGGGGCACCGTTCGCATCGCTTTCAAGCGTGATGGTGGGAACGGTGATGACCGGGAATGCGGCTAGGCGTTTCTCAAGATCGGCATATTTCGCCTCGCCGTCAGCCAAACCGAGCCGCCAGCGATAGTTGTGCAGCACAATGCTGACGTGGTCGGGGTTATCGAACGCCGCTGCGCTGCGATCGAACGTCGCGTCGTCGAACTGCCACTTCGGCGAAGCCAGTTGCCAAATGAGTTTTGAGAAGTCACGCCGGTATTTCTCGTAGCCCAGGCGTCCACGCTCGGTGGCGAAATAGAACTGGTACCACCATTCGAACTCGGCTTTGGGGGGAAGCGGCATCTTGCCGGCCTCCTGGCTGCCGATCAGATAACCGCTCACGGACACCGTCGCCCTGCACCGCTCCGGCCACAACGCCGAGACGATGTTCACGGATCGCGCTCCCCAGTCGAAGCCGGCGAGAATTGCTTTCTCGATTTTGAGAGCATCCATCAAGGCAATCGTGTCTGATGCAACCGCTGACGGCTGGCCGTTACGGATCGTGTCTTTCGAAAGGAAAAGTGTCGTCCCGTAACCGCGCACATAAGGCACAATCACGCGGTGGCCCGCCGATGCCAACAACGGCGCGACATCGACAAAACTATAGATGTCGTAGGGCCATCCATGCAGGAGAATGACGGGCGGCCCATCGGCTGGACCTGCTTCTGCGTATCCAATGTTCAGGACCCCGGCATTGATCTGCTTCAGCGGCCCGAACGATGTGTGCGTCCCGGGTTTGGCCCCGGGCGGCCCCGTCGTGGCCGTTTGAGCTGTTGCAGATCCGATTATGCCGAAGGGAGCCGCAACGGCCGTAAAGGTAGCAGCGCCGACGAAATAGCGGCGGTGCCAGTTTACATCTTTAGAAGTGTCCATGGGTTAGTCTTTGGTTAGGGCTGCACATCAACCGAACGTGAAGCAAAAGACCTCCACGCCCGGATCAAGAAACTCGATTTCAAACTGGCGATCGGCAATTGGCCCGATTTGCCGGATCAATTGGTGCAGACGCTGTACGGTCACCGTGCCGACACCTTGTTCGTCAACGTCAAGTCCGTGAGCGGCGCCTGGCGGCCGCCCATCGATCAGCACGCGAAATTTCACGGATGTTTCTGGCGCCGCCGGACCCATGACGAGATGAAGGTCGCGCGCGTGAAAGCGGTACGCGATGCGGCCGTTCGGCTTGTTCAATACGACGGCGTCGCGCTTCATCGTCCAATCGCCGGACAGCGCCCAATCATTCCGGCGTAGCCGTTCCGGTAGTTCATACATGCGAGACTTGTCGCGGGCTGCGCCGCCCGGTGACATAAAGCCATCGGTGCGTTCGTAGCCGGTATAGTTTTCGAGAGACTTGAGGCTTGCCCAATCAGCGGGCGCTTCGAAACCGCGCGGGTCGACAGATACCAGCTCATCGCCGATGCCCTGGGTGCCTGCCTCCATCAGCAGGCGCTGAATGACCATTTCGGACTGGTCGTACGCGCCCTCGCCAAAATGCGTGTGTCGGACGCGGCCCTGCGCATCGATGAAATATTGCGCCGGCCAATAGTTGTTTTTGAAGGCGCGCCAGATCAAATATTCGCTGTCAACCGCGACAGGATAATCGACGCGGAGCGCCTTGGCCTCCCGACGGACATTGTCGAGGTTCTTTTCAAATCCGAATTCCGGCGTATGCACGCCGATCACGACCAGTCCTTTGTCCTTGTACTTATCCGCCCAGGCACGGAGGTAGGACTGCGTGCGCAGCCAGTTGATGCAGGTGTACGTCCAGAAATGGACGAGAACGACCTTTCCGCGCAGGGCAGGCACAGTCAGGGGCGGCGAGTTGAGCCACGCGTCGGCACGTTCAATGGAGGCGAGCCCGGATTGATTGGCAATTGGACCGCTGCCAGGCCCATGAAAAAATGCGGTGCGTTCGCCGGTGGAGGTTGTCGGCTGCGCCATGCTGATGTCCCCCACAAATGCAGCCATTGGGGCTGCGATTGCGATGGCGAGCACCGTGGCTATCAAGAGCTTGTTCATTTTCATTTGATGCCCCGATGACGTTGACGTCGTGAGCACCGTTCAAGTCGGCAGCGGCTTGCCGGCCTGTTCTGCAATCATGTACGCGGCGTACCACTCAGGCCAGTTTGCATCGCGCTGGCCACCGGTGCGCTTTTCGTGCTCGCCATGCGCGGCCTCGGCACGGCGAAGTGCGCTCGCGAGCTCAGTGGACGAGGTGAATGTTGTGTGATCCGTGTCAACGCGTCCGGGGAAGCGCGCGGTGACCTCCTGCAACAGCCATTCGTTGCCGTCCGGATCGCGGAATGTGGCGAACGAGGAATAACTGCGGCGCTCAGGATCTCGGCCGCTGACCGGCGGCTTTCCCGGACCAAGGCGATGGAAAACTTCGCTCACGTCGGCGCCGCGAGCCACAAGCTCGGCGCGAGCTGCCGCGACGTCCGACACGACAAGGTAGTTTCCGCTTGCCGAGCCAGGCACTGCCGACGTGATTCCCTTGCCGAAGTGGATCGAGCAGGACGAGCCCGGAGGCGTGAACTGGACGCCTCGAAACGCATCACCGACGACGAAATCGGCGTCGAGCCTCCAGCCCAAGCCGCCGTAAAAGCGCTTGGCGCGATCGACGTCCGAGACAGGGATGACGACAACCTCGAGCTTCATGGCGGCCCTCCGCGAAATCGTGGTCTCGTTTGCAGTTTCGCTGCGCACTTGAGTAATGCTCATGACTAGCTCCTCTCACTTGGCCAGAACGACGAGCGGCTTCCCTTTTTCGACGATATACGTGGCGAGCTCCGCCCCATTGC
>DASSYU010000242.1:0-6924 GCA_035703125.1 Pseudolabrys sp.
GAACCGTTGCGCGCGGTCGAAATCAAAATCGTGCGTCCATTCGCTGCCAGGAACTTCGCTCATGCCGCCGAGCAGACCTTTCTCCGGGCGGCGGCGCAGGAGCACGCTCGCATCGTCGCGCAGCGCGACGAAAGCGGCACCGCGCCGCAGCTTGCCTTCGCGCTTCGGCACCTTGCGCGGAAACGTCTCTTGGTTGCCGCGTGCATTCGCGGCGCACGCACGATTCCACGGACAGAGCGCGCAGGCCGGACGTTTCGGGGAACAAATCGTGGCGCCGAGATCCATCATCGCCTGCGCGAAATCGCCGGAGCGTTTGGCCGGCAATAGCGATGATGCCAGCCGCTTGATCGCCGGCTTGGCGCCAGGTAATTCCTCCTCGACGGCGAACAGCCGCGCGATGACGCGCTCGATATTGCCGTCCACCGGGACCGCCGGATGATCGAACGCGATCGCCGCGATCGCCGCTGCGGTGTAGTCGCCGATGCCCGGCAGCGCGCGCAACGCCCCGATGTCTTCGGGAAATTTTGCATTGTGCCGCTCGACCACGGCCCTCGCGCAGCCATGCAGGTTACGGGCGCGTGCGTAATAGCCGAGCCCTGCCCAGGCCCGCAAAATATCCTCAAGGTCGGCAGCCGCCAGCGCCTCGATCGTCGGCCATTTCGACAGGAACCGAGCGTAATAAGGCGCGACGGCCCTGACCGTCGTCTGCTGCAACATGATTTCGGACAGCCAGACACGGTAGGCGTCCGCGCGACGGCCCGGGCCTGGGCGCCAGGGCAGCACGCGCGCATGTCTGTCGTACCAAGCGAGAAGAGCGACGGCGTCCGGCCGGAGAGGTTTCTTTCGCGACGGCAATCGGACTGCTACGGTCATGACGCCGACGATGGCATAAGGCCCGTCCCGATGAGCAAGCCCTCGCGCAGTTTTCCCCGGCCGCTTTCGGAGTTGCTGAGCGCAACCTTGAGCGATGTCCTCAAGGCGCAGGGCTTTGCCTCGACCGAGATCATCTCCCGCTGGAATGACATTGTCGGGTCCGAAATTGCCGGTCACAGCGAGCCGCTCAAGATCAATTGGCCGCGAGCCGCCACCGACGACAAGCCGGAACCCGCAACGTTGGTCCTGCGGGTCGAGGGCCCGGCGGCGCTCGAAATCCAGCACCTGTCAGCGGTTATAATCGAACGGGTCAATCGATTCTTCGGTTGGCAGGCCATCGGCCGAATTGCCATTCGGCAAGCCCCGCTCCGGCGCCGGGAACCGTCGCCGGCGCCCAAAATTGATGACGCCGCGGCCGCGCGGATTGCCGACGCTCTCCCTGACATCAAGGACGACAATCTGCGTCAGGCGCTCGGCCGGCTGGGTTCGGCGATCAAGGGAAATTGAGCCAGCCGAACGACTTGGCAGGCGGGCGTGCCATTGCCACAATTGTGCGATCCAGCTAGCCAGTACGCTGAATTTGACCGGCAATAGCCCAGGAGCCCCCTTTGCAGATGACCCGACGCAAATTTTGCCAGAGCACCGCCACCCTGGCGCTTGCCACCAGCGTGCTTGGCTTCTCGTCGCTGTCCCCGTTCCCCAACGTGGCGTTCGCCCAAACGATGCCGGCGGACGAATTGCTGAAGGCAGATGCGTTGCCTGACATGGTAATGGGCAACGACAAGGCGCCCGTGACTGTCATCGAATATGCCTCGATGACTTGCTCGCACTGCGCGCATTTCCAGGAGGCGACGTTCCCCGAACTTAAGAAGCGGTACATCGACACAGGGAAGGTCCGCTACATTTTCCGCGAATTCCCTCTCGACAGTCTTGCCGCCGCGGCCTTCATGCTGGCGCGTTGCGCGGGCAAGGACGACAAGGACAAATACTTTGCCTTGGTCGACACGCTGTTCCGGCAGCAACGGCAATGGGCGGTCGAAAAGCCGATCCCGCCCCTGCTCACCATCGCCAAGCAGGCGGGCTTCACCGAGCAAACGTTCAATGCTTGCCTTGCGAATCAGCAGATGCTCGACGGCATCGAAAGCATCCGCCAGCGGGCGATCAAGCAGTTCAAGGTTCAGTCGACGCCGACATTTTTTATCAATGGAACGGCTCACCCCGGCGCACTGTCCATCGACGACATGGCCAAGGCGATCGACCCCTATCTCAAGGGCTGATAACGGTTTTTTGGCCTGGGAGGACGCCGGTAGGGCGCGGTTTCGCGCGCAGCCTTGCGGTCGGATGCCCGAAAGGTCTGGAAAACCGTGCCGGCCGTCCGCAGGGTAGTTGCCCTTGCGCGCGCGGCGATTCATTCTCCAACGAGGCGGCAAATGGGCAGCCAAATCCCGGCCAAGCCCCGGGAAGGCCTGCTGAATTAGTGAATGCAAAAATTGATGGACCGGCGGGTTTTCTCGTCCCGCCTTGCGCAACGACCCAAAGAGTCGCTGTTCCCGCAAATCCGATTTGGCGGCACAGGAAAAGTCGCAGCATATGCGCCAACAAAAGAATGCAATGAGGCCATGAGGCAATGAAGCTCACAAGGCTGCGCCTGCTCGGCTTCAAGTCCTTCGTAGAGCCGACCGATTTTGCGATCGAGCCCGGACTGACCGGCGTCGTCGGTCCGAACGGCTGCGGCAAATCGAACCTGGTCGAAGCGTTGCGCTGGGTCATGGGCGAGTCGTCGCACAAATCCATGCGCGCCGCGTCGATGGACGATGTGATTTTTTCGGGCTCGAACACGCGGCCCGCACGCAACAACGCCGAGGTGGCGATCGCCATCGACAATTCATCCCGATCGGCGCCTGCCGCCTTCAATGACCAGGATTCGCTGGAAATCGCGCGCCGTATCGAGCGGGACTCCGGTTCGAACTACCGCATCAATGGACGCGAGGTGCGTGCCCGCGACGTCCAGATCCTGTTTGCCGACGCCTCCACCGGCGCGCGCTCGCCCGCGCTTGTGCATCAGGGCCGCATTGGCGAGATCATCCAGGCCAAGCCCGAACAACGCCGCCGCGTGCTGGAAGAAGCGGCTGGAGTCGCAGGCCTACATGCACGCCGGCATGAGGCGGAGCTGCGGCTCAAGGCTGCGGAAACAAATTTGCTACGGGTCGAGGATGTCATCGGACAACTCGCCGCGCAGGTTGACGGCCTGAAGAAACAGGCGCGGCAGGCGATCCGCTACCGCACGGTGTCGTCGCAGGTGCGCAAGGCGGAGGCGACCCTCTATCATTTGCGCTGGACCGCCGCCAACAACGAGGTGGCGGCGGCCGAGCACGCCAAAGACGTCAGCGTGCGCACGGTTGCGGATCGTGTCGGTGCCGAGGCGGAAGCCTCCAAGCGCCAGGCATTGGCTGCCGCGGCCCTGCCAGAGCTGCGCGAGACGGAGGCGCGCGCCGGCGCGGCGCTGCATCGCCTCAATATCGCGCTGCAGGATCTCGACCGGGAAGAGGCCCGCGCCAAGGACCGCATTGCCGAGCTTGATCTGCGGCTGGTGCAGTTCGCCGCGGATACCGAGCGTGAGCAGCGACTCGCCGTGGATGCCGAACAAGCAATCGCTCGCCTCGCCGCCGAAGAAGAAACCATTCGTGCGGAGGCGCGCGAGAGCGCCGGCCGCCGCAGCGGCGTCGATGCCAAGGTGGCCGAGGCGGAGGGCGAACTCGGCACTGCCGAGAAGATCTTTACCGATGTCACGACCGCGCTTGCCGACCTTACCGCCCAACGCAACCGTTTCGAAAATGCCGCACGTGAGCAGGGCGAACGCGTCGCAAAAATCTCTTCCGAGATCGCCGCAATCGAGCGTGAGCTTTCGACGCTGCACAGCGCCGACAATGCCCCACTTGCTGCCGCGGTCGAAGGGGCGCAGGCCGCGCTAACCGAGGCGGAAGCCGCGGCGGTTGCCGCCGAAGCCGCACACAACGTCGCGCGCGGCGACCTGGAAGCGGCGCGTGAGGCGTTGTCGGAATCGGAAAAACGCGTGCAGCGGCTGGAAACCGAGGCGAAGACCCTCTCCAAGATGCTGTCGCTTGAAACCCGCAGCCTGTGGCCGCCGGTCATCGACCACGTTGCGGTGGAGAAGGGCTACGAGAAAGCGCTGGGCGCCGCGCTCGGCGACGATCTCGATGCCCCGATCGATCCATCTTCTCCCATGCACTGGAGCGGGATCGCAGGCGATGGCGGCGACCCGGCCCTGCCGGAGGGAGCGGAGCCGCTGGCGCGCTACGTGAAAGCTCCGACGCAACTCGCGCGACGGCTCGCCCAGATCGGCGTTGTCGAGCGCGATGCCGGCGCTCGTCTCTGCGCGAACCTCAAGACCGGCCAGCGGCTCGTATCACGCGATGGCGACCTGTGGCGCTGGGATGGTTTCGTCGCGGCCGCCCATGCCCCGACTGGCGCCGGGCGGCGCCTTGCCCAGCGCAGCCGGTTCGCGGAGATCGACACCGAACTCGAAAGCGCGCGCGCCGACGTCGAGGCCAAGCGCCGTGCGCTGGAGGCAGCGCAGTCGGCTTTCGATACAGCAAGCAGCGCTGAAACGGAGACGCGGGCACGCGAGCGCGATCTCAACCGGCAAGCTGCGCGGCTTTCGGCGCTCTCCGAGGCGCGGGTACGGCTGACCATGAGCCGTGACGAGGCTGCAACATCAAAAGCTGAAGCTGAATCTTCGCTCGGCGCACTTGCCCCCGCTGCAGATCTGGAAACGAAGCTCGCGCAGGTGCACGACGTTATTGCCGGCAAGCGCGCCAAGCTGGCTGAAGTTCAGGCCGAGCAACAGGCCATCGCGCGCGAAGCCGAACTCGCCGACCGCCGGCTGTCGCAACTCTCCGCGGACAAGAACAGTTGGGTCGAGCGCCAGCAAGGCGCCCGCACGCAGATCGCGACGCTCGAGCAGCGTACCGCCGAGGCCAGGCGTGATCGCACCGAGCTGGAAAATGCACCGCAAATATTCGCGGAGAAACGCAGCGCCCTGATCACCGAGGTGCAATCTGCGGAGGCCGGGCGCCGCGCCTGCGCCGACCAGCTCCAGCAGGCCGAGAACGCGCTGGCGGAGGCCGACCGGGACGCGCGCGCTGCCCTCGAGGCCGCCAGCGCCGCACGCGAGGATCTCGCCCGCGCCGAGGAGCGTTTCGAGGGCGCGAAGCGCAGGCTTTCAGATGTCGGTCGTGAAATTCACGACATGCTTGAGGTTCCTCCGTCAGCGGTGGCGGAACTTGCCGAGATCAAACCGACCGATCCGCTGCCGGATCTCGCCGAGATCGAATCCACGCTCGAGCGCCTGCGGCGCGAGCGCGAGCGGCTCGGCGCGGTAAACCTCCGTGCCGAAGAGGAACTGCGCGGGGTCGAGAGCCAGCATGCATCTCTGACCACCGAGCGCGACGACCTGGTTGAAGCGATCAAGAAACTCCGTCTCGGCATCCAGAGCCTTAATCGCGAGGCGCGCGAGCGGCTGCTGACCTCGTTCGAGCAGGTCAACAAGCATTTCCAGCACCTGTTCGCCCAACTGTTCGGCGGCGGCACCGCGGAACTGCAATTGATTGAGAGCGATGACCCGCTCGAGGCCGGACTCGAAATCATGGCGAAACCGCCCGGAAAGAAGCCAGCGACATTGTCGCTGCTGTCAGGTGGTGAGCAGGCGCTGACCGCGCTGGCGCTGATCTTTGCAGTGTTCCTGACGAACCCGGCACCGATCTGCGTGCTTGACGAAGTGGACGCCCCACTCGACGACCATAACGTCGAACGCTTCTGCGACCTTCTCGACGAGATGATAAAGTCGACCGACACGCGCTTCGTGATCATCACGCACAACCCGATCACCATGGCGCGCATGAACCGATTGTACGGCGTCACCATGGCCGAACGTGGCGTGTCGCAACTCGTGTCGGTCGATCTCGATGCCGCCGTGCGGTTCCGCGAAGCGAGCTAGCCCTTAGGCGGCTGCGGTTTTTTGAACCCGGCTCTGGGCCGCAAGGCGCGGCTCGCCGGAAAGCCAGGCGGAACTGACTGTCCATTCGTGATCGCGCCCGCAGGCTGGGCAGCGCATGTGCGCCGTAACCTGCGGCAATTTGCGGAACGAACTCGCCTCAGTTTCGATTGACGTCGAAACGGCGCTGCCTGTTATCGGACATTTGATCATCACTGAACTCATGGGGTGAGGCCCTCCGAATTTGCTCCCGACCCTTGCCCGAAAGCGATGGAACTTCAGGACCATGACCATCTGACGACGGATTTTGGCCCTTTGGATAAATTTTAGGTTATCGCCATACCACCCGGAACCATTGCCCGCTGCCGGCGTTAATGGCGCGTGTATTCAGCTGGGCGGCTCCCCCCTTACCCCCCGAATAGCCGTCTGGCGAATAGACCCCGGGTTTGCGCTCGGGGTCTTTTTTTATCCGCCGCGCCCGTAGCGATGAACCTTCAATGGCTTCCAACCGACTACCGGGATGCCGCCGCGCACCTTGATCAGGTTGCCGTTGGCCGCTGTCGTCTTACTTGAGATAAGCTGTTTTCGTTCAAAGACTCACCGTTTTCCCAATCCGGAGCCGTTTCATGTCCACCACCAGCTGGGTCGTGCTCGGTGTCATCGCCGTGATCGTGGTTTGGGCGATCAGCATCTACAACCGCCTCGTCGCCATGCGGCAGCGGACCAACCAGGCCTTCGCCGATATCGACGTGCAGCTCAAGCAGCGCCATGACCTCGTTCCAAATCTGGTCGAGACGGTGAAAGGCTATGCCGCGCACGAGCGCGGCACACTCGAGGCGGTCGTCCAGGCAAGGAACGCAGCGATCGCGGCGCCCGGCGTCGAGCAGAAGGTGGCTGCGGAAAACGTGCTCACCGGCGCGCTGCGCCAATTGTTCGCACTGTCGGAGAGTTATCCGGACCTGAAAGCCAACGCGAATTTTCAGCAGTTACAGAGCGACCTGTCCGACATCGAGAACAAGCTCGCCGCCGCTCGCCGC
>DASSYU010000310.1:0-2763 GCA_035703125.1 Pseudolabrys sp.
GCCGCGCTCGCCAAGCTCTACGAGGTTGGCCCGTGCTCGCAAAACTATCTCGGTCGTCTCATCTATCTCGATGCGGCGACCATCAAGGGCGTGGTTGATCGCCTGCATTTGCGCGGCCTTGTGACCGCACTTAGCGATCCCAAAGACCGCCGCCGCCGGGCGGTTGCTCTCACCGATCGCGGACGTCGCGCCACTGAGGCGGCGATGCAGGTCGCGGCCGGCATAACCAATGCGACGCTCACGCCGCTTACCGCAGAAGAGCAGCGGGTGATGGTCAAGCTGCTGCGCAAATTGGCCTGAGCGGGAAAGTCGCCTTCACCAAAGACCTTTCAAGCGTCCGCCGTCGAGGTTGAGAGACACGCCGGTGATGTAGCTTGCGCGCTCGGAGCAAAGAAATACGGTTGCGTTGGCGAGCTCTTCTGGTCTGCCCATGCGGCCAAGCGAATTCTTTCTGGCCGCAATCTTCCGTGCTTCAGCTTCGGTCGACACGCCGAATTCTTTCTTCATGCCCTCTGTATTGCGCACCCACATATCAGTCGCGACCCAGCCCGGACAGATTGCGTTGACGAGGATATTGTCCTCCCCAAATTCTGTTGCCAGGGATTTCGTAAGATTGAGCAGCGCACTGTTCGTCATCCCGCTTCCGAACATGTAAGGATCCGGCTCTTTGCCTGCCCCGCCAATTGTGTTGACGATACGTCCCCATTTTTGCGCCTTCATCATCGGGTAGACGCCGCGGATTGCACGCAAGAACCCAAACAGCTTTGTTTCGAGCTGTGTCTTCATTGCGTTGTCGTCAATGGCAGCGAACCGCCCGGAATACATTTGACCGGCGTTGTTGACGAGGATGTCCACGCTGCCGAGCCTTTCCTTTGCGGTATCGATCATTTTCGCAATATCGGACTCCTTGGTCATGTCAGCGACGACGGTATGAATCTCACCGCCGGTTCGCTTGGCCAACTCATCTCGAGCCTGTTCGAGCCTTTTCTGATTGCGTCCCGTGATCAGCACTCGCACGCCCTCTTCCAGAAGCTGACGCGCAGTCTCAAATCCGATGCCGCTGCTGCCGCCGGTGACAATCGCGCGGCGGCCCTTGATTCCCAAATCCATCCCTACTCTCCCGTTGACGCCTGCAAACCCACCATAGAGTATCCGTCACACGCTAATGCAAGAAGAAATCGAGGACTGCGATGCATCTTGGTCTCCGCGGCAAAGTCGCAGTCGTTACCGGTGCTTCCCGCGGCATCGGAAAGGCAGTGGCGCAGGCGTTAGTGCAAGAAGGTTGCTCGGTTGCAATTTGTGGTCGCAATGCCGAGCGCCTAGAGATGGCGGTGTCGGGACTGTCGGCGACCGGCCCCGTATTCGGCATGTCGACCGACGTTACAGATGAGAGGGCAGTTCAACGATTCATCGACGCAGTACTAAAACAATTCGGCCGGATCGATATTCTCGTGAACAACGCCGGGACCCATTTGCGCGGCACGGTCGAAACCACGACGCTTGATATTCTTGAGCGTCAGCTGCGTGACAAAGTCTTCGGGTTCTTTTCGATGATAAGGGCCGTGCTGCCCACCATGAAGGCGCAGCGTGATGGACGAATTATCAACATCGTTGGGCAGGCCGCACGCCATCCGCATCCCGATCGTTTTCCGTCCGGTGTCACGAACGCTGCGCTGATGGCAATGAGCAAATCGGTTGCAGACTCTGTTGCGCGGGACAACATCCGGGTCAATGCGGTGTGCCCGCAATATATCGAATCCGAGCTTCTGACATCTCTCATTGAGAAGGAAATGCGGGAACGTGGCGTCGATCGTGCGACGGCATCTGCAGGATTTACGCGGGCAAATCCATTGGGCCGTACCGGCCGCCCGGATGAAGTCGCGGATTTGGTCGCGTTCCTGGTTTCTGATTGCGCCGCCTTTGTGACAGGCAGCGCGGTCAGCATCGATGGCGGCTATCATCGCTACGTCTTCGGGTGATCCATAATGGATCTTGGCTTGAGCGGAAAAGTTGCGTTGGTTACCGGGGGGACAAGCGGCATAGGGCTTGCCGCCGCCCAGAGGCTCGCGGCCGAAGGTTGCATGATTGCGATTTGTGGACGCAACAAAAGCCGTCTCGACGCGGCAGTGGCGACGGTCGGTACGCCGAGTGCCAAGGGATTTGTGGCCGACCTATGCGAGGCGGAAGACGTTGCCTCCCTGGTCCGCAGTGTCGCCCAGGCTTTTGGCGGCATCGATATAGTTGTGAGCAATGCCGGCACGCATTTGCCCGGCCGCATCGATCAAGTGTCCGGCCAGGCCCTGCTGCGGCATTTCCAGACTAAAGTTCTTGGTGTTTGGGAGCTGGCACGGCAGGTCGTACCCCTGATGAAGACGCGTGGTGGCGGGCGCTTCATCGTGATTATCGGTCAGGCCGGCAAGGTTCCACAGGCAAATGCCATCGCGTCTACCGTCATCAATGCGTCGCAGCATGCCTTCGTCAAATCGCTGTCGGACGATCTCGCTCCTCTGGGCATTCTGGTGAATGCAGTGTGCCCGAGCCGCATCAAAAGCCCGCTGACTGACGCTCTCTCGCTGCACAACGAGGTCTACTACGGCCGCAGTCTGGAGCAGCAGGAATCAAAATGGGGTTCGGAAGTTCCATTAGGACATTGGGGCACGCCTGAAGACATCGCCAACGCAGTCGCTTTCCTGGCCTCGCAGCGCGCGGAATTCATCGTGGGCGCCAATATCGATGTCGATGGCGGCCACCAGCGGTCCATTT
>DASSYU010000351.1:0-4935 GCA_035703125.1 Pseudolabrys sp.
TCCCGGCGTCGTGGAGACCACCAGCAATTTCGTCGAGCACCCGGAGGTCGTGGCGCGCCGGATCGAAGAGGCCGTGCGCGCGGTCGGTGAGCGCGAGCGGGTGATCGCTTCGACCGATTGCGGCTTCGGCACGTTCACAAAGCGAGAATGGGTGATCGATCCGGTGGTGTGGCTCAAGCTCGCCGCGATCCGCAAGGGCGCCGACATCGCTTCTGCCAGGTTATGGGGCCGCAAGAGCGCGGCGTAAGCAATGGGCTTTGACTCTCATCTGTTATTGCCCGCGCATTACGCTGAGTGCGAGGCACGCGATCGCGGTAGCCCCGGAACCCCATAAATTCGGCGCCTTCGCTAAAGATAGTATCTTTACTATTTTAACGGCGTGCGCATAATGACGGCGTCTAACGAGGCTGACGCATGCGGCGAACCGGACTTCGGCAACCGGTGAGAATGAGTGGCGAGCTGACCGCCCGCATCATGTTTGCGGGCCGCTCCTCATCGCTGTCGGCGCAGATCGTTGCCTGGGTTCGCGACGCCCTCTTCACCAAGAAGCTCAAGCCCGGCGATTTTCTCGGCACCGAAAAAGACCTCGCCGCCCGTTTCGACGCAAGCCGCATCGTGGCGCGCGATGCCCTGCGCACCCTCGAGGCGCTCGGCATCGTCGAGATCCGCATGGGCAAGGGCGGCGGCGCGCGTATCGCGCAAGGCAATCCGCGCCTGTTCGCGGAAGCGCTCGCCGTGCAGCTCGACCTCACCGGCGTCACAGCATCCGAGATCATGGACGCGCAGCGCGCGATCGAAACGCTCGGCGCTGAGCTCGCTGCCGAAAATGCGACCGACGCCGATATCGCCAAGTTGCGCGCCCTGCTGCGTCAGGCCGAGGATGCCATCGATGACCTCGATGCCTTCACCCGGCTGTCGCGCGGCTTCCACCTCGCGGTCGCCGAGGCTTCGCACAACCGCGTGCTCGTGGTGCAGCTCATTTCGCTCGAGCACGTGTCCTGGCCGCGCCGCAACGTCACTGCCACGCCGAAGCTCGCGCGCCACATTCTCGAAATTCACACCAAGCTCACCGACCTCATCGAGCTGCGCGACGCCGCCGGCGCCCGCGCGCTGATGGACGACCACGTGAAGATGATCCGCGCCCGGCGCGTTGCCGAGCGCGACCGCGGTCAAAAGACAACCTGCTGCTAGAGTCAAGGGAGCACAACATGCCGAAATTCATCATCGAACCGCATTTCCGCCTGCAGGAATGGGTGGCGGAGGAAAAAGACTATTTCCGCAAGGAAGGTCTCGACTATGAATTCCGCGAGCTGATGCGTTCGACCGATGGCAAAATCCACGATAAGGGCGACAAGGTCGGCGCCTATCAATCTTTTGAGGAAGGCCGCAAATCAAACGTCAGCTGCGCATGCCACTGGACCGTGAATGCCGCCGCCTCCAACGGCCACGGCAAGATGTATAGCGATGTCTATTCCGTGGCGCCGGCAGGAGTTTTCGTCGCCACCGATTCCATGATCAAAAACCCGGCCGATCTTGCAGGCGTCCCGGTGTCGGTCGGCTACCAGTCCGGGAGTCATTATTCGACGGTGCAGGCACTGGAGCAGTACCTCAAGCCGGAACAGATAAACCTCGTCTATTCCGACGGCATGTTGTTCGCGCGCATGGAAAAACTGTTCGAGGGCAAGGCACCGGCCGTACACCTGTTCGGCGGGCCCTATTACTTCGCCGAACAGCTCGGTTTCCGGAAGGTGATCGACTGCACCTTCATGATCGGCACCATGATCCACGGCGATCCCGATCCGGAAGACCTGCGCAAGTTCTTCCGCGCCCTGCGCAAGGCGCAGCGCGACATCGACCTGCGGCCCGAGCTCTATACCCACTATTACAAGAACGAATTCCCCGACCGCTTCCACGACAAGATGGATACCCGGCGCTGGGGACCCGGCGAGCGGCTGGTTTTCGAGCCTTATACCAAAGAAGTGTACGAAGAGTCGTTCGAGTGGATTGCGTCCCACGGCATCTTCCCGGAGGGCAAGATGGGCAACGGCCAGTACGAGCGCGCGACTTTGTCGCTGGGCTGATAACCAGTGTTTGTACGCTAAGTCAGGCTTCCAACCAATGGCGCCGCGAACTCCGGTTCGCGGCGCTTTTCTTTGCCGGGAAGGTCAGGCATTCTAGCAGTAACAATACGAAGCAGTGGTTAGGGGAGGAAATTATGAAACGCTCGCTAATTGCCGGCGCCGCCTTGCTTGCGGCAGTCATGATGCCGGCCGCGGTCAATGCTCAGGATACGATCAAGATCGGCGTCATCAGCGCCTTTTCAGGCCAGTTTGCCGACACGTCGGCGCAGATCGACAACGGCATCAAGCTCTACATGAAGCAGCACGGCGACAAGGTCGCCGGCAAGAAGATCGAGATCATCCGCAAGGACACCGGCGGTCCGAATCCCGACGTCTCAAAACGTCTCGCACAGGAGCTCGTCGTCCGCGACAAGGCCGACATTCTGGCGGGGTTTGCGCTGACGCCGGAAGCGCTCGGTGCCGCGAGCGTTGCCGACGAAGCCAAGAAACTCATGGTCGTCATGAACGCGGCGACGGCCGTTATTACTGAGAAATCTCCCTACATAGTTCGAGTGTCGCTGACGTTGCCTATGATCGGTGAAACGCTCGGCACCTGGGCGGTCAAGAAGGGCGGGGTGAAGAAAGTCTACACGATGGTCACCGACTTCGGCCCCGGCCTTGACGCCGAGGCTGCATTCCAAAGGGCATTCAAGGCGGCCGGCGGCGAGGTCGTCGGATCGGTGCGCATGCCGATCGCCAATCCGGACTTTTCGGCTTTCGTCCAGCGCGCCAAGGACCTCAATCCCGAATCGATTTTCATCTTCATACCGGGCGGAGCCCAGCCGGCAGCGCTCGGCAAGGCATTCGCCGAGCGCCAGATCGACCCCAAGAAGATCAAGCTCCTGAGTACCGGCGAGCCGGTCGATGAAACGGCCATCAAGAGCCTCGGCGATCTCGCGCTTGGACGCCTGAGCGCGTGGCACTACGACTACAATCACAAGTCCAAGATGAACGCCGACTTCGTGAAGGCCTTCAACGCCGAGTACAAGCGCAACCCCGACTTCTTCGCGGTCGGCGGCTATGACGGCATGCATCTCATTTATGAGGCGCTCAAGAAGACCGGCGGCAAGACCGATGGCGCGGCCCTCATTGCGGCGGCCAAGGGAATGAAGTGGGAAAGCCCGCGCGGACCGATCTCGATCGATCCGGCGACCCGTGACATCGTGCAGAATGTCTACATCCGCCGGGTCGAGAAGGTCGGCAAGGACATCGTCAATGTCGAGTTCGAAACCATTCCGAACGTGAAGGACCCGACGCACAAGTAAACGGGTTCTCAAACAGGGCGTGATCAAATGGGGCGACCGTCAGGTCGTCCCATTCGTCTATCTCCGTACCCGCTCATTCCCGCGCAAGCGGGAATCCAGTGTTATGATTGAAGGGTCTACTTTGATTCTGGATCCCCGCTTGCGCGGGGATGAGCGGACAACCAGGCAAACCAAACCGCTGCCATGCTGCCTCCGGTCTTCGGCGTCCTGTTCGATGGCATTGCCTACGGCATGTTGTTGTTCGTGCTGTCGGTCGGCCTGTCGGTAACGCTCGGCCTGATGAATTTCGTCAACCTCGCCCATTGCGCATTCGCGATGCTCGGCGGCTACGTTTCGATCACCCTGGTCAATGACTTTCACTGGCCTTTTCTGGCCACCCTGCCTTTGGCATTTCTTGCCGCCGCGATCGTCAGCGTCGTTCTCGAGCGCACGTTATACCGCCGGCTTTATCGGTCGAGCGACCTGGATCAGGTGCTGCTGACGATCGGCCTCGCCTTCATCTCGGTGTCCATCGCCGCCTACATTTTCGGAACCACGCAGCAACCGGTCGAAACGCCCGCACTGCTGCGGGGCGCGGTCGATTTTCTCGGCCTCGGGCTTGGCAAATACCGGCTGTTCCTGGTCGGCACAGCGCTCGTGGTGACGGTTCTTCTCGTTGCCGGCCTCGAATACACCCGCTTCGGCGCGCAGGTGCGTGCGGCGGTGGACAATCAGCGCATGGCGCGCGGCCTTGGCATCGATGTCGACCGCACGTTTGCGGCGACCTTTGCGCTCGGCTCCGGCCTCGCCGGCCTCGGCGGCGCGCTCGCCATCGAGATCGTCGGCCTCGATCCGAACTTCGCCTTCACTTATCTCGTCTATGTGCTGATCATTGTTTCGGTCGGCGGGCTCGGCTCGATCGCCGGCTCGTTCGCCGCGGCGATATTGATCGGGGTCAGCGACGTCGCGGGCAAATATTACGCGCCAGAGCTCGGTGCCTTCCTGATCTATCTGGTCATGGTGGTGGTGCTGATGTGGCGTCCTGCCGGCCTGTTCGGGAGGCGCTAGGTCATGCGCTCCTCAACCGCAGCGATGACGCCCCAGGGCTATCTGCAGGCGCAGAGCCGCTGGCATCCTCTCGAAATCGCGTTCTGGCTGGCGACCCTTTTGCCTTTCGTGCTGTTTCCCAACTATCTGTCGTTGGCAAGCCAGATCGCAATTACGGCTCTGTTCGCGCTCTCCCTCGACATTATTCTCGGTTACGCGGGCATTGTATCGCTCGGCCACGCGGCGTTTTTCGGCATCGGCGCCTACTCGGCCGGCCTGCTCTCAAAGTTCGGCTGGGGCGAACCTTTGAGCGGCGTCATATTCGCCGCGGCGGTTGCCGGCGCTGTCGGCCTTGCCGTCAGTTTCGTCATTGCCCGCTTCCGTCATTTCACCCTGATCATGATCACGCTTGGCCTCGGTTTGCTCGCTTTCGAAGCGGCAAACCGCGCGCATTGGCTCACCGGCGGCAGCGACGGCCTGCAGGGCGTATCGATGTGGCCGGTGCTCGGACTGTTCAAATTCGA
>DASSYU010000480.1:0-2286 GCA_035703125.1 Pseudolabrys sp.
GGATCATCTCCTTTGGCAAAGGCCGTGTCGGGATATGTGAAGACGGCGGGGAAAAAGAAACGGCCGTTTACATGAATGAAAATCGGCTTGTCGTTGGCGATGAATTCGGCAAACAGCGACACCAGAAACAGCGCTAGAAAGACCCACAACGACCAGTAGCCGCGGCGATTGGCCCTGAAGTTTTCCCAGCGGCGCTTGTTGATCGGAGAGATTCTTATCCAGCGCCGCCTCGCGGATGTGTCCGGTGCGGTCGCCGCTTCCGATTTTATTCCCGTGCGCGCGTCCACGTCAGACCTCTCGCGTCTCGAAGTCGATGCGTGGATCGATCCACGTGTAGGTCAAATCGGAAATCAGGTTCACAACGACGCCGATCAGCGAAAATATGAAAAGCGTGGCGAAGACGACGGGATAGTCGCGGTTGAGAACGCTTTCGAACCCCAGCAGGCCGATGCCATCGAGCGAAAAGATCGTTTCGATCAGCAGTGACCCGGTGAAAAAGGCGTGCACGAATGCAGATGGGAAGCCGGCGATCACGATGAGCATGGCGTTCCGGAAAATGTGGCCATAGAGCACCTGGTTGCTGCTGCAGCCCTTGGCACGCGCCGTGAGCACATATTGCTTGCGGATTTCCTCAAGAAACGAGTTTTTGGTGAGCAAGGTCATCGTCGCGAATGCCGACAGCGCCATGGAGAGAATCGGCAGCGTCAGATGCCAGAAATAATCGAGGATCTTTTGCCACCACGGCAGCTCCGACCAACGTTCCGACACCAGCCCTCGCAGCGGAAACCAGTCAAAGAAGGATCCTCCGGCGAAAAGGATGATGAGCAGAATGGCGAAAAGAAAACCGGGAATGGCGTAGCCGATGATAATGACGCTGGACGTCCAGACGTCGAAACGGGAGCCATCGCCCACTGCCTTTCGGATACCAAGCGGAATCGAGATCAGATAAGTCAGCAGCGTCATCCAGATTCCGAGCGACATCGATACCGGCAGCTTCTCCTTGATCAGCTGCAATACGCTGACATCGCGGAAATAGCTCTTTCCGAAGTCAAAGCGGATGTAGTTCCAGAGCATCAGCGCAAAGCGCTCGTAGGCGGGCTTGTCGAAGCCGAACTGCTTTTCAAGCTTCTTGATGAACTCGGGATCGAGACCCTGCGCGCCACGGTACTTCGAGCTCGCCGCGTCGACCTGTGAGGCCCCTTGCGCCATGCCGCGGCTGCCAAAGTCGCCTCCCGCCGACCCGGAAATGCGTGACGATGCGCCGGTCTCGGCTCCAGTCAACTTGGCGATCACCTGTTCGACGGGCCCGCCGGGCGCAAATTGCACCACAACGAATGCAACAAGCATGATCCCGAACATCGTCGGGATCATGAACAGAATGCGCCGGATGATATATGCGCCCATTGCCCTGTCAGTATGGCATACCGCAGCGTTGCGAAAATGCGCCGCGACGCCCAAAAACGCCCGGCCGCTGGTTTTACACCGGTTCTAGCCGCCCTTCTCGATCTTTGATGCCCTTCCGCGATCGGACCACCATGTGCCCGGGATGCCCCTGAAATAGCGCGGCTGGGCATCCGGCCGGCCGAACACATCCCAATACGCGATCCAGTGCGATGCCTTGTACCAGTGGGGGATCCAATACCGACCGGCGCGGAAGACGCGGTCGAAGGCCCGGCAAGCGGTGACCAGCTCATCTCGCGTCTTGGCGGCGATGATGACCTCGATCAGCCGGTCGAGCACCGGCTCAGCGATGCCCGCCCGATTCTGCGACCCTTTGATCGCTGCCGCCTGAGAGCTGAAATATGGACGCAAGGAATCTCCCGGCGTAGACGAAAAACTTAGGCGCTCGGTCGTGATATCGAAATCGAAGTCGTCCACGCGGCGCCGGTACTGAACCGGATCGACGATGCGCAGGCTTACAACGAGCCCGAGCACCTCAAGATTTTTCATATAGGTGAGATGATGGGGCTTGAAGGTGGGCTCGTCGATCAGAAATTCGATCTCGATCGGCCGGTCATCTGGCATGACCCGCTTGCGGTTGATCAGCTTGAAGCCCGCTTCGTTGAGCAGTTGCGCCGCATGACGTAGCCACCGCTTGTCTTGTCCCGACCCGTCCGTGACCGGCGGCACATAGGGTTCGCCGAACACTTCCTCAGACAACTGACTCCGGAAAGGCTCCAGCAGCGCGATCTCGGCCGCGCTCGGCTTGCCGGTCGCTTTCATCGGTGAATTTTCGAATACCGAATGCGTCCGGTCGTAAGATCCGTACATGATATTTCTGTTGGT
>DASSYU010000488.1:0-2878 GCA_035703125.1 Pseudolabrys sp.
GCCTTCCGCGCAATGCGCCATGCGCGCCTCGAGCACGCGGCGCGGCGACATCGCGGTGTCGCCATCGAGACTGAAGTTCACCGGCAGCCGGTCGAGAAACGTCTGAATTTTTTGCGGCGTGTCGAGACGCGCGAGCAGCCGGTGCTCGCGTGGTGACAGAACGTCGTGCAGCCTGCGGCGATAGCTCGGCATCAGAGACTATGTTCCGGAGTGAGCAACATCTTCCGTGTTTTGCATACGTAAATGCGGCTTTCGAGCGCAACCGGCGTTCTCCACAACACGAGCGGGAAAGGAAATTGTTACGCTGCCTGACGCCTCAGGAAGCAAATTTCTTCTTATTTTCGGGCACTTATTGCGGTTTTGCAGAATAACCTCCTACTTGTCGGGTCCAGAGGTTCCGTAACCGGAGCAGGCCCAATGTCCGATTTCCCGCATGAGCCCGAGCGCATTTCGGGGCTGGAAGCCTGGGCGCTCGCGCTTGCCACGGCGCTGGTGGCGCTGATCGCCATCGGCATCGTCCCGCATGTGCATTGGTAAGGGGTAAGGGCACTTTTCATGACGACTGCAACAACCTGGACCGGACGCGCGCCCAAAGAAACACTGAAGCGCGCCGACAATGTCGAAACCGCGCCGCGCATCAGCGAAGACTGGCTGTCGCTGATCATCGGCCTGTTCATTTTCGTGCTGTCGCTCGCGGCGATCGTCAATGTCGATCTGCTCGGGTGGGTGGTCACCACTTCAGTGTGGACCGATGTCGGCAAGGCACTCGGTCCGGTTTCGAAATCCTATGCTTCGCTCGGCGGCTTTGGCGCGCTGCTTGCGACTTATGTCGCTCTCCTCGTCGTGCTGAGCGCGGCGGCGGTCGCGCTCAAGAGCGACATCAAGCGATTTGCGCTCGCCTTCACCGCGGTGTTCTGGATCGCCTATGCGAGCTGGGTCGCCGGCAATTTCGCCAACTTCGCCGCGGTGACGCCGACCGACCTGCAGAAGTTCGGCATCGGCTGGTCGCTGCGCCTGACGAATGAAGGCGCCTATATCTTCGCGCTCATCGCCGGCCTGATGATCGCCAATGTGTTCCCGCGCTTCGCTGCCGCGATTAAGGACGCGGTGCGGCCCGAGCTCTACATCAAGATCGCGATCGTGATCCTCGGCGGCTACTTCGCGGTGACGGCGGCCGGCAAGCTGTCGCTGGCGAGCTCGTTGCTGCTGCGCGGCTTCGCGGCCATCGTCGAGGCCTATCTGATCTACTGGGCGGTTGTCTATTTCGTCGCCCGCAAATGGTTCGGCTTCAATCGCGAGTGGGCGGCGCCGCTTGCCTCCGGCATCTCGATCTGCGGCGTGTCCGCGGCCATCGCCACCGGCGGCGCGATCCGCGCGAGGCCGCTGGTGCCGGTCATGGTGTCCTCGCTGGTCGTGATCTTCGCGGTGGTGGAGGTGCTGATCCTGCCGTTCCTGGCGCAGACGTTCCTCGCGCATGAGCCGCTGGTCGCCGGCGCCTGGATGGGCCTTGCGGTCAAGACCGACGGCGCGGCGATCGCCGCCGGCGCCATCACCGAGTCGTTGATCCTCGCGCAAAACGCAGCCGAGGGCGTCAAATATCAGGCGGGCTGGATGCTCGGCACCACGGCCACGATCAAGGTGTTCATCGACATCTTCATTGGCATCTGGGCGTTCGTGCTCGGCTACATCTGGACCAATCACATCAACCGCACGTCGGACAAGGCGAGCCTGCGCGAGATCTGGGACCGCTTCCCGAAATTCGTGATCGGCTTCGTGGTCACGTTCATCGTCGGGCTCTACCTCGCGCTGGCGACGCCGGCGGATATCGCGACCAAGGTGCCGGCCGCGATGGGCGAGGCCAATACGCTGCGGGTTCTCTTCTTCATCCTGACCTTCTTCTCGATCGGCGTTCTGTCGAACTTCAAGAAGCTCTGGCAGGAGGGCATCGGGCGGCTCGCCGCCGTCTATTTCGTGAGCCTGTTCGGCTTCGTGATCTGGGTCGGGCTGCTGATTTCCTGGCTGTTCTTTGCCGGCGTAAAGCCGCCGCTGGCCAGCTGAGTTTGGGAGAAACGAAATGTCACACGTGAATATCGGCGAGGAACTGCGCAAGGCTGAAGTCGAGCCGCTGCTGCCGGTCGAGAAGAAGCTGATCGGCTGGAGCCTCGGGATCGGCGTCGGCGTGCTCGTCATCCTCGCAATCGTCAACCACCTGTACCCCGCGTCGATCTGACGCCTGCAATACGGCGGCGCCGCTTGTGCCGCCGGGAAGTGAGAATGGAAATGTCGCCTATTCCGAAGACCGCGCCTTTCGCCGACGAGGAGATTGATCTCCTCAATCGCGTGGTCGGCACCGCAACGCCGGTTCAGCGGGCCTGGCTCGCCGGGTTCCTGGCCGGGCTCGACGCCTCGGGCGGCACGCCAGCGGTGCACCCGGCCGCGCCGGCGCGGCCGGCGGAGCCCTTGACCATTGTGTTTGCGAGCGAGTCGGGGAATTCGGAAAAGCTCGCCGGGGACATTGCCAAGTCGGCGCGCAAGAACGGCCTCAAGCCGACCATCATTGACATGGCGGATCTCGATCTCGCGGTACTCACCTCAACCAAGAAGCTCGTCTTCATTGCCGCCACCTGGGGCGAGGGCGACCCGCCGGCTCGAGCCGTGCGCACCTACAACGAACTGATGGGCGAGGGCGCGCCGCGTCTCGACGGCGTCGAATTCGGTGTGCTGGCGCTGGGCGACACGGCCTATGTGGAATTCTGCGCCATCGGCAGGAAGATCGACGAGCGCCTCGCGGCTCTCGGCGGCAAGCGCGTCGTCGACCGCGTCGATTGCGATCTCGATTTTGCCGAACCTGCGGCGCGCTGGATCGGCGATGCGGTGA
>DASSYU010000532.1:0-2634 GCA_035703125.1 Pseudolabrys sp.
CTACCGCCCGCCGGCTTTCTCCAGAATCGCGACCATCTCCTTGAAGCCGCGCCTCTTCGCGAGCGTGAGCGGTGTTTCGCCCGAGCGGTCGGCAAGGTTGACGTTGGCGCCGGCATCGGCCAGCGCCTGGAGCGTCGCGACGTGGCGCTTGCCGCCGTCGCCGAGCACGATCGCCTCGATGACCGCGGTCCAGCCGAGATTGTTGACGTGATCAAGCGGCGCTTTAGCGGCGATCAATGTGCGCACGACCTCGTCGTGACCGAGATGCGCGGCGGCGATCAGCGCGGTGCCGTAATAGGGGCTGGTGATGTTGCCGGCCTTGCAGCCGCCCTCGAGCGCGGCTTTCAGCATCGGCACGTCGTCGGCGACCGCGGCAATGGTGACGATGTCGTATTTCTGCGCCTCGAGCGCATTGGCGTCGGCGCCGAGCCGCATCAAAGCGCGCGCCGCGTCCGGCTTGCGCATGAAGGCAGCGACATGCAGCGGCGTGCGGGCGCGGGCGTCGCGTGCATCGATCGGCGCGCCTGACTTCACCAGTTTCTCGATCTCGCCGACGTCGCCTTTCGCTGCCGCCGCATGCAGGCCGCGATAGGCCTGCAGTTCGGCCGGACTGGGTGGCGTTTGCGCCAAAGCGGGAGCCGTCAACGCAAGCAACGCAAACAGGCAGCATGCGACACGAGAGAAAATCATTCGATTAGTCCACTTTCAGGTTCAGCGCGGCGACGATCGGCTTCCACTTTTCCGTCTCGCGCCGGATGTGGTCGGCAAGGTCTTGCGGCGCGCCGCCGCGCGGCCGCGCGCCGAGCTTCGACAGCGCGGTCTTCATTGCGTCACCCTGAAGCGCGGCATTGGTCGCCGCATTGAGCTTCGCGATGATGGCAGGCGGCGTGTCGCGCGGCGCCATCAGCGCGGTCCAGGCGCCGCTCGTCACCGATGGAAATCCAATCTCCGGCATGGCCGGCATATCCGGCAGTTCGGGCGCGCGCCTGGGGCCGACAATCGCGAGCGCGCGCAGCTTGCCGTCCTGGATCAGCTGCAACGAGGTGCTTACGGTGTCGAACGTCATCTGCACTTCGCCGGCGACGACCGCCGTCAGGGCCGGGCCGCCGCCCTTGTAAGGCACGTGTAGAATGTCGGTGCCACTCACCGACTTGAACAGTTCGGCATTGAGATGCGGCAGCGTGCCGACGCCGCCGGTCGAATAATTGAGCTTGCCGGCATTGGCCTTGGCATAGGCGACGAGATCGGCGACCGACTTGAACGGTGTCTGCGCGTTCACCACCAGCACCTGCGGCGTCTCTGCAACGAGTGCAATCGACGCAAAACTCGATGCGTCGTAGCCCGCGTTCTTGTGGATCACTGGGCTCATGATGAGGCTGCTCGCGGCCGAAACCATCAGCGTATAGCCGTCGGGATCCGCGGATGCAGCCGCGCGCGAGCCGATGGTGTTGCTGGCGCCCGGCTTGTTCTCGATGAAGACGTTCTGCCCGAGCACGGGTGGCAGCGCATTGGCGAGCACGCGCGCCATCACGTCGACCGGTCCGCCGGCGGGCGTCGGCACGATGATGCGGATCGGCCGGCTGGGGTAATCCTGGGCGGAAGCGACGGCCGTCCACAGCAGCAGGGCGGCGGCAAGAGCGGCGCGGCGCATTGTTGCTCTCCTCAGGACGTTCTGCCCGGAGAGAGCCTAGCGCGAAGTTATTTGGATGGCACTCCCATCCGGTCATTCCGGGACGCGAGCGGTAGCGAGCGGACCCGGAATCCATGAACAAGCACGGAGTAAATTTCTGGATTCCGGGTTCTGGCCGTCGGCCAGCCCCGGAATGACGAATTGGTTCCTCAGCCGGCGCGATCGATGGCGATCAGCCGTACTTTCGGATTGCCGAACTCGGTGCCGACGCAATTGGAATAGGGCCACGGTTGCTCATTGCAGGCCTTCATTGCATCGGCGGTTGGCTTGGGCAGAGGGCCCGCGACCACGTCGGTGGTCGGCGCGGACAAAAGGGTGATCGCGGCAGCGATGGTCGCGGCAACCACAACGGCAGCGAGTGACTTCAACATGGCAGTCCCCTGTTTCAGGCCTCGCCGGAGCATTCGCTCTCGGCAAGGATGGAATACGGAAGGCGGCCGTCTGGTTCAGTGACCCGGGTCACAAAACAGTGGATTTCCAGCTGCCTCCTGATGATTGGTCGCGGCTGCCGGGGAAAAGGTTCAAGGCGCAAAGGCCGCGGCCTTGCGAGGCTGCTGAGGGCGGGTTAGACCCCGCTTTATGCCGAGAATCGCCCTTTACGCGGGGTCATTCGACCCGGTCACCAATGGCCATCTCGACGTGGTGCGGCATGCCGTCCGCCTTGCGGACCGGCTGGTGATCGCCATAGGCGTGCATCCGGGCAAGACCCCGCTGTTTTCCGCCGAGGAGCGCACGGCCATGCTGCACGAGAACTGCGCGCCCTTTGCGCGCGAGGCCAAGTGCGAATTGTCCTGCATCACGTTCTCGGACCTGGTGGTTGACACCGCACGCAAACTCGGAGCGACCATGCTCATCCGTGGCGTGCGCGATGGCACCGATCTCGACTATGAAATGCAGATGGCGGGCATGAACGGCGCGATGGCGCCCGAGGTGGTCACGGTATT
>DASSYU010000541.1:0-4650 GCA_035703125.1 Pseudolabrys sp.
ATGTACGACGATTCGCGGAAGTTTCAAAGAGGCTGGAGAAGGCCTACAGACGAATTCGCAACTTGCTGGCGAGCTCGCCGACGATGCCGCGGCGGAACAAAAGCACGACCACGACGAAGATGGCGCCCTGCACGACGAACACCCACGAGCCAATCTGGGTGAGATAGTTCTCTAACGTTACCATGAAGAAGGCGCCGACCACCGGCCCGAACACAGTGCCGAGTCCGCCTAGCAGCGTCATCAGTACAACCTCGCCTGACATCGGCCAATCGACGTCGGTGAGCGAGGCGAGCTGGAACACGATTGCCTTCGTTGCACCGGCGAATCCTGCGAAGGTTGCCGATAGCACGAACGCCATCAGCTTGTAGCGATCGGTCTTGTAACCAAGCGAAATTGCGCGTGTTTCATTTTCGCGGATCGCCTTGAGCACTTCGCCAAATGGCGAATGGATGATGCGGTGAATCAGGAGGAAGCCGGCGAGAAAGATCACGAGGACGGTGATGTACATATTCATCTGGTCAGCAAGATTGATGATGCCGAACAGCTTACCGCGCGGCACCGCCTGGATGCCGTCCTCGCCGCCGGTGAACGGCGCCTGCACCGCGAAGAAATACATCATCTGCGCGAGCGCCAGCGTGATCATGGCAAAGTAAATGCCCTGCCGCCGGATGGCGATGGCACCGGCGACGGCGCCCAACACCGCGGCAGTGAGCGCGCCGAGCAGGATGGCCAGTTCAGGGGTCAGCCCCCAGACCTTGGCTGAATAGGCACTGACATAGCTCGCCCAGCCAAAGTAGAGCGCATGCCCGAACGACAACAGCCCGACATAACCGATCAGCAGGTTGAAAGCACAGGCGAACAGCGCAAAGCACAAGGCCTTCATCAGGAACACGGGATACAGCAGAGCAGGCGCCACCACCAACGCGACCACCATCGTCAGGAAGGCGATCACCTCGCTCCGCGACTGCGCGGGCTTTGCCGTTATTGCCAACGGTTCAGCGGCCGCCATTTCACGCCCTCCGTCCGAACAGGCCGGCCGGCCGTACCAGCAACACGATCGCCATAATGATGAAGATCACGGTGTTGGAGGCCTCCGGGAAGAAGACTTTGGTCAGGCCCTCAATCACGCCGAGCCCGAAGCCGGTGACAATCGCGCCCATGATCGAGCCCATCCCGCCGATCACCACGACCGCAAACACTACGATGATCAGGTTTGCCCCCATCTGCGGGGAGACGTTGTAGATCGGCGCCGCCATCACGCCGGCAAGCGCGGCGAGCGCGACGCCGAACCCGTAGGTCAGTGTGATCATGCGCGGCACATTGACGCCGAAGGCGCGCACCAGCGTGGGGTTCTCGGTCGCAGCGCGCAGGTAGGAACCGAGCTTGGTGCGCTCGATCACGAACCAAGTGCTCAGGCAGATGGCGAGTGACGCGACCACCACCCAGGCGCGGTAGTTAGGCAGGAACATGAAACCTAGATTTTGTCCGCCCTGCAGCAGGTCGGGTACCCGATAGGGTTGCCCGGAGGATCCGAAGTAATTGCGGAACACGCCCTCAATGATGAGCGCTATGCCGAAGGTGAGCAGCAGGCCGTAGAGGTGGTCGAGCTTATAGAGCCATTGCAGGAAAAGTCGTTCGATCAGAATCCCGACAAAACCTACGATGACAGGGGAGATGACCAGCGCAAGCCAGTAGTTGATGCCGAGATACTGCAGCAGGAAAAACGCGGTGAAGGCCCCCAGCATATACTGGGCGCCGTGCGCAAAATTGATGATATTGAGCATGCCGAAGATGACAGCAAGCCCGAGACTGAGCAGTGCGTAGAACGACCCGTTGATCAGGCCGATCAAAAGCTGACCGAATAGTGCCTGCGAAGGGATGCCAAAGATTTCGAACATGCCATTTCTGTTGTGCTCGTGTCCCGGGCGCAGCGTAGCGCGACATTGAGCTGCCGACCCTGGGCCGTTGTCGTCGTGATTGCTGCGGTCCCGGATCAGCGGTGCGACATTTCATGCCACACCGGATCCGGGACATGCTTTGGCGATCAGCCACTGACCAGCGGGCAGCCGCCGTCCTTTAGGGGACGGAACGCCTCATCCGCCGGAATTGTGGCGCGCAACTTGTAGAGGTCCCACGGGCCCTTTGATTCGGCGGGCGCCTTCACCTCGAACAGGTACATCGGGTGAATTTTGCGGCCGTCCTCACGGACCGTGCCCTTGCCGAGCAACTTGTCGTCGGTTGGCGTTGATTTCATCTTCGCGACCACCGCCTTGCCGTCGGCGTCGCTCTTGAGGTCGCTCACCGCTTTCAAGTAGTGCGTGACCGCGGAATAGACGCCGGCGTGGATCATGCTTGGATAGATGCCTTTGTTGCGCTCGGAAAACTTCTTGGCGAAGTCACGGTTGACGTCGTTGGCGTCCCAGTACCAAGACTCGGTGAAGATCAGGCCCTGCGCGGTTTGCAGGCCGAGCGCCTTGACGTCGCTGATGAACACCAGCAGCCCGGCGAGCTTCTGGCCGCCGCGTACAATGCCAAACTCGGAGGCTTGCTTGATCGAGTTGACCGTGTCGCCGCCGGCGTTGGCGAGCCCGATGATCTTGGCTTTCGAAGTCTGCGCCTGCAGCAGGAACGACGAGAAGTCAGTTCCCGGGAACGGATGGCGCACCTTGCCGAGCACCTTGCCGCCGGCCTTCTCGACCACCGCTGCGGTGTCGCGCTCGAGCGCATGGCCGAACGCATAGTCAGCGGTGATAAAGAACCACGTGTCGCCGCCGGTCTTCACGATGGCATTGCCGGTACCGTTCGCCAATGCCCAGGTGTCATAGGTCCAGTGGATGGTATTGGGCGAGCAGGCCTTCCCGGTGAGATCGGAGGCTGCGGCGCCCGACACCAGGAAGACTTTATTCTTGTCCTTGACGATCTGGTTGACCGCGAGCGCAACCGAAGAGGTCGGCACGTCGACAATCACGTCCACCTTGTCGACGTCGATCCAGGTGCGCACAATGTTGGAGCCGACGTCGGGCTTGTTCTGATGATCCGCGCCGACGATTTCGACCTTGAGACCCTTGGCGGTGGCACCGAAGTCCTCAACCGCCATTTGCGCTGCAACCACCGAGCCGGGACCCGTCAGGTCGGCGTAGAGGCCCGACATGTCGTTCATGACGCCGATCTTGATGACCCCATCGGTCATCTGCGCCTGTGCCGTTCCGCAAACCAATGCGGCGGCGAGAACGGACAAACTCAACAGACGTTTCATTGACTACTCTCCTCTGTTTTATTTTTACCCGTCGTCGATATTCTTAGACCCCGAGGTACTCATGGAGCTTGTCGAGATTGGACTCAAGCTCAGCGCTGGCAAATCCTTCAACCACGCGGCCGTGCTCCATCACATAATAGCGGTCGGCGACGGTGGAGGCGAACCGGAAGTTCTGCTCCACCATAAGGATCGTAAAGCCTTGCCCCTTAAGCGTGAGGATAGTCCTTCCGATCTGCTGAATGATGACGGGAGCAAGGCCTTCGGTCGGCTCGTCCAGCAGCAAGAGCCGCGCGCCGGTACGCAGGATGCGGCCAATCGCCAGCATTTGCTGCTCTCCACCAGAGAGCTTGGTGCCCTGGCTGGCGCCAAGCCGTTCCTTCAGGTTGGGGAACAGGTCGAATATGCTGTCAACCGACAGGCCGCCGGGCTTGACCACCGGCGGCAACAGCAGGTTTTCCTCGACATTGAGGCTGGAAAATATACCGCGCTCCTCGGGGCAGAGGGCGACCCCGGCGCGCGCGATCTGGTCGGAGGTGCGGCCGATCAATTCATTGCCCTGCAAGCGCACCGATCCGGTGCGGTGGCCGACAATGCCCATGATCGATTTCATGGTCGTGGTCTTGCCGGCGCCGTTTCGCCCAAGCAGCGTGACCACTTCGCCCTCGTACACGTCGAACGCCACACCGTGGAGGATGTGCGACTCACCGTACCAGGCCTGGAGATCCTTGACCGCGAGCAGAGGGGTGCGCACGTCAAGCATGCCCCACTCCCATATAGGCCTCGCGCACCTCGGCATTTTTGGACACTTCTTCGTAGTCGCCTTCCGCAAGAACACGTCCGCGCGTGAGCACGGTGATGTGGTCGGAAAGATCGGCGACCACCGAAAGATTATGCTCGACCATGAGCACGGTGCGATCGGCTGCGACACGCTTGATCAGCTGCGCCACGCGGTCGATATCCTCGTGGCCCATGCCTGCCGTCGGCTCGTCAAGAAGCAGCATTTCGGGGTCCAATGCCAGCGTCGTCGCAATTTCGAGTGCGCGCTTGCGACCATAGGGCAATTCGACTGCAGTCCAATCGGCGACTGAGGATAGACCGACGTCGGCGATCAGCTCCATCGCGCGCCCGTTCAGATTGTTGAGCACCGACGTTGGACGCCAGAAGTCGAACGAGCCGCCGCGGGCGCGCTGCAGCGCGATGCGCACGTTTTCCAGGACGGTCATGTGCGGAAATACAGCGGAAATCTGGAACGACCGCACCAACCCCAGACGCGCGACATCAGCCGGCTGCATGTCGGTGATGTCCTGCCCCTTGTATAGGATGCGCCCGCGTGTGGGACTAAGGAACTTGGTGAGCAGATTGAAGCAGGTCGTTTTGCCGGCGCCGTTCGGCCC
>DASSYU010000056.1:0-7007 GCA_035703125.1 Pseudolabrys sp.
TGATGCGCCGCCTGATTGAAGACCGCGCCGCCGCCTTTCGATGTGTCGAGTTCTTCCGGACGGCGCGGGCGGTAAAGATAGTCGGTGTAGTTCAGCGCATTGATCATGCGCACCTTGCCGAACGCGCCGCTCTCGATGAGCCTGCGCAAGTGACGTACTGGCGCATCGAAAGAGTGGCTATGCCCGACGACCACATGCACGCCGGCACGCCGAGCCGCGTCGACGATGGCCGTGCAATCTTCGACGGTCAGCGCCATCGGTTTTTCGATCAGCAGGTGTTTGCCGGCCTGGGCCGCCTGCAGCGCATGCTCGCGATGGAATTGATGGGGCGTTGCGACATAGACCGCGTCAACGGCCGGATCGGCGCTCAGCGCCGCGACCGTGTCATAGGCCTTTGCGGAAAATTCCCCGGCGAAGCGTTTGCGGGCCTCCGGGCGGGTGTCTGCAGCGGCAACGAGCCGCACCGCCGGGTGACGGCTCAATGTCGGCAGCATCACTGAAAACGCGCGGCCAAGTCCGGCGACGCCGAGACGGAGAGGAGTTGCATCAGCCATCGACAAGATCCGGCGCTTTCATTAGTCTTATCTTAGATATCTAAGAAAGAAGACGCGACAGGAATTTCTACCGCGCATGAGGGAAGCGCCGCGATGATGACTCCCGAGGAAAACGACCTGTTGTGCCGCGTCGAGGGCGATGCGCCGATGGGCCAGATCATGCGCCGTCACTGGATCGCGGCCTGCCTGTCGGAGGAGGTCGCCGAGCCCGACGGCCCGCCGGTCAAAGTGCGCCTGCTGGGCGAGGACCTCGTGGTGTTTCGCGACAGCAAGGGCCGCGTCGGCGTGCTCGACGAATACTGCTCGCACCGGCGCGCGTCGTTGCTGTTCGCGCGCAACGAGGATTGCGGCCTGCGCTGCCTCTATCACGGCTGGAAATTCGACGTGAACGGCAACATCGTCGAGATGGCGTCGGAACCGGACAACAGTCTCATCTTCGATCGCGTCAAGCACAAATCCTATCCGACGCGCGAGGCCGGCGGCTTCGTATGGACCTTTATGGGCCCGCCGGAAGACATGCGCGAGTTTGAACCGCCGGCTTTTGCGCCGGCGCCGGATGTGCGCGTGAGCGCAACCAAGGTGCGCGTACATTGCAACTGGGCGCAGATCCTCGAAGGGCAGATCGACTCCGCGCATTCATCGCACCTGCATTCGTCCGACATGGTGCCGGCGCAGGTGGATGGCGCAAAGGCGACCGAAGAGAATTGGCTGCGGCCCTCGACGGACAAGGCGCCGCGCTTCCAGATCGAGCGGACCAGTTACGGCTTCCGTTATGCGGCGATCCGGCGTCCGATCAAGAACGAGGAGACGCACGATTATATCCGCACGACGGTCTACATCGCCCCCTTTACGGCGCTGATCCCGCCCAACAACGTGCACAATGTCGCGACACTGCTGACGCCGGAAGACGACACCAACACCATCTTCTATTTCATCGCATGGAATGGGCCCGACAAGCCGGGTATCGATGCCGACACCTGGCGCAAGTTCAACGTGTTGCAATGGGGCGTCGACGTCGACCGCAATTTCGACGGCATCCGCAACCGCGCCAATCTCTACCAGCAGGATCGCGCCGCAATGAAAGCCGGAAACTTCACCGGCATCAGCGGCATTCCCAACCAGGATATCGTCATGTGGGAGTCGATGGGGCCGATCGGCGACCGCTCGAAGGAAAAGGTCGGCGCCAGCGATGTCGCCGTGGTTGCCTTCCGCCGCCTGATGGTCGAGGCGGCGCGCGCCATGCGCGATGGCGGGCCCGCGATCGGCACCACGGAGCCGCGCATTGCGCATGCCACGATCAGCTCGTACGAAGGCGTCGTGCCCAAGACGACGAATTGGCACAGTCTTGGCGGCGGCAGCGAGGCGCCGCAGCAGCGGGCCGCCAGGCAGACCGAACCGGTAAAATAAGTCTGTAAAAAATTAGGGAGGATACACATGAGGACGACATCAACCGCACTTGCACTTGCGGCCGTCATGCTGCTCGGCACGGCCGCCGGCGCATCGGCGGACGACAAGGTCAAGCTGGCGATCGGCCAGCGCGGCAACTGGGATACATCGGTCTCGGAAATCGGCCAGCGCGCCGGCATCTTCAAGAAGCACGGGCTCGAGCTCGAGATCGTCTACACCCAGGGTGCGGGCGAGACGCAGCAGGCGGTGATTTCCGGCAGCGTCGATCTCGGCATCGCGGCGGGCGTGATGGGCGTGCTCAGCGCCTATTCGAAGGGCGCGCCGGTGCGGGTGATCAGCGCGGAGACGACCGGCGCGAACGATCTCTACTGGTATGTGAAGCAGGATTCGCCGATCAAGTTGCTGAAGGACACCGCCGACAAGACGCTGGCCTATTCGACCAACGGTTCGTCGACGCACGGCATCGTCACAGCCTTCATGAAGCAATATGACCTGAAGGCAAAGCCGACCGCTGTCGGCGGCCCTGCCGCGAATTTGACGGCCGTGATGTCGGGACAGATCGATGTCGGCTGGGCGGCGCCGCCCTTCGGCCTCGATCAGCTCGACAAGAAGGAGATCCGCATCATCGCGACCGGCAACGATGCCGCCGCATTCAAGGGCCAGACCGTGCGTCTCAACATCGCCAATGCCAATTTCCTGAAAGACCACAAGGCCGTGGTTGACCGCTACATGAAGGCGTACCGCGAGACGGTCAACTTCATGTACACCGATCCCAAGGCGCTGAAGATCTATTCGGAATGGCTCAATATCAGCGAGGCGAAGGCCAAGCGAACGCGCGACGACTTCTTCCCGCGCTCGGCGGTCGAGCCTGACAAGATCACCGGCCTGGACACCATCGTGAAGGACGCCGTCGCGCTGAAATTCACCGCCAACGAACTGACCAAGGCGCAGCTCGACGATCTGATCCAGATTCCATCGCGGTAGTGGTGGTCATTTCGGGGCGTCCGCGGCAGCGGACGAACCCGGGATCCAGAAATGGGGTCAGTGCGTGTATCTGGATTCCGGGTCCGGCTCTTGCGAGCCGGCCCGGAATGACGAAAAAGGATCGGGGATGACCTCCTACACACCCACCCACGTCCATCTCGTCGGCAGCATCGGCCTTGCCGGCGTGGACGAGGTTTTTAGCACCGTCGGCCGTGCGCTGGGGCGGCGACTAAAGCGCATCCCCGACGGTGAGCCGGGGCCACGCCGCCTGTGGGTAAGCTTCCAATATCCGTTGCTCCGCTCGAGTCCGTTTCTGCGGCCCGATCCGAGCGGGGCGCTGCGGAAGACGTCGGGTTTTCCTCTGTTGTGCCTGGCGGAGGGTGTTTCGGCCGGAGAGGTGGAGTTCGGTGAGCTCGGCTACGCCCGCGAAGCGCGCGGCTCCTATCTCGACTTCCTGGCCGCGCGTGACCGTGGCGAAATTGCAAAAGGGACGCGGTTCCAGGTCTGCCTGCCGACGCCGATGAGCGTCATCTACGCCTTTTGCACCGCGCGTGACGTCGCGGCGATCGAGCCGGCCTATGAAAGGGCGATGGCGCTCGAGGTCGCATTGATCTGCCGGCACATCCCGCACCGCGATCTTTGCATCCAGTGGGATGTCTGCCACGACATGATCGTGTGGGACGGGCAGCCACAGGACCAGTTCCCGCTGGTGAATGCCTCAAAGGCGGACATCACCAAAAGATTTGAGCGCATTTGCGAACCGGTGCCGGCGGACGTGGAGCTTGGCTTTCACCTTTGCTACGGCGATTTCGGCGGGAAGCATTTCTTCGATCCGGTGACGGCGCGCCATCTCGTCGATATCTCGAATGCGATCGCACAGAATGTCCGTCACAAGGTCGCGTATATCCATCTGCCGGTGCCGGCGCCGTGGGCCACTGACGAATTCTTCGCGCCGATGAAAGAGCTTCCCAAGGGCGTGGAGATCTATCTCGGCATCATACACGCTGCGGACGGCGTCGAAGGCGTGCGCAAACGCATCGAACTTGCGCGCAAATACGTGCCGGAATTCGGGATCGCGACCGAATGCGGCTTTGCCCGGGCGCGCAAGCCCGAGCTCGTGCGCAAGCTGATCGAGATCCACGCGGGGGCGGCGAAAGAGCCGGGTTGAGGGAGTTGGGGACAGGCGCGTGTGGGCGATAACGTCCTATTACAATCCCGTCGGGTACAGGCGGCGGTTGGCAAACTACAGACTATTCCGCGCCAATCTCGGGGTTCCGCTCGTGGCCGTGGAGCTCTCGTTCGACGGCCGCTTTGAGCTTGCCGCGGACGATGCTGACATTCTGATTCAGCTCTCCGGCGGTGCCGTGCTCTGGCAAAAGGAGCGGCTTCTCAATCTCGCGGTTAAAGCAGTGCCGGCAGGCGTCAATAACATCGCGTGGCTGGACTGCGACGTGATCCTGCAGCGTGCAGACTGGATTGATGAAGCGAAGCGGCAGCTCGACGAATTTAATGTGGTTCAGCTGTTCTCGGACGCCATCCATCTCGATCGCGAGGACTATGAAAAAAAGTCCACGCATGAAAATGGCCATGCCGTCGTGCCGGGCGTCGCGAGTTTGCCCAATGCCAGCGACCTGCTGGCGCAAAGGAAATTGCCGTCAAAAAAAGTGCGATTTAATCCCGGGCTTGCATGGGCGGCGAACAGAACGCTTATTGAACACCACGGTTTTTACGACGCGGCGATTGTGGGAGGCGGCGATAGTCTGATGGCATTCGCCATGTACGGCCGGCCCGACGTGTTGGTGGAAAGGTTTGCGCTCGGGACCACGCGGCAACGGCATTATCTGAAATGGGCCATTCCGTTTCATAAGTCGGTGGCCGGGCGCATCGGCCATGTTTCCGGGACAATCTGCCATCTCAGGCACGGTGAGGCGGAGAACCGCGCGTATTTCGACCGGCAGGAATGGCTGGCCGGTTTTGACTTCGACCCGGACGTCGACATCAGGATCGGCGACAACGGCGTCTGGCACTGGGCAAGGCCCCGGCCGGATCTGGAAGATTTCCTGCGGCGGTATTTTGTCAGCAGGGATGAAGACGGATAATCGCGCCGCGCAGTCTGGCTCAGGAGAGCCCGGTGATCCTGGTTCTCAGCCAGTTCAAAGGCGGAACCTTGGCCAATATCCACCGTGCAGCGGCGTCGGCCTTCTGCCGTACGTACAGGTCATAGCCAATCTGCAGTGCATTTCGAATGCGCAGCCAACCTTCTGCCGGCAAGGCGTTCGAATTGGCGGCGCGGTTTGCCTTTCGCTGCAAATCGTTGGCGGCGTTCAGAACCGGCGTCAGATCAAAAAAAGCAAGCGGCCGGATCTCACATGTCGTCACAAGGACGTTCATGGCGTTATGGATGTCGATACCTTTCGCACCGCCATCCGCGCGTCGGCCGTCTTGCCCGCGCGTGAAGTCATCGGGGTTCAACACCCGGAAGGACAGGAGGGGGTTGCGTACGCCGCGCCAGCCGGCGGCGCCAGTCTCGTAGACATTCACATACGGGGAGCCGGCGCTCACACCGAAGATGAATCGGTCATCCGAGGTGAACCGGACGCCGTGCGGGTAGTAACTGCGCAGTATGCCGTCCGGACGGCGCGATGCACCCAGCGTTGGATTGTTTTCGTAGAGAAAAATGACGTGACTGTTGTGGTTACTGACGGCGATCCACTGCCTGTCCTTGCTCACGCAAATGCTGTCCGGAATATCGAGCCATTTGCCGAGTAAAATGTCATTGTTGGTTGAGCGCGCGGCGGCGAGATCCAGGCGATGCCTGGTCACCGTGTGCACGTAGTTGTTGCATATCAGCGCGTCGCTGGGGCCACGCTCGTTTCTGATAACCGCGACGGATCCTGGCGATGAGATGTCCTCGCAGTCGACGACGACCAAAGGCTCGAGTTCGTGGCGTCCCGAGGCGCCGGACGGGAGCCTGAAAACACACGGTCGTCCATATCGATTTGCGACAACAATTGTTTCCTCGTCAATGAAATCGACGCCATGAGGATGGTCGAGATGAGAGGATGAAATTTCAGCGACGTCGGTCAACGCTATGCTTTTTGAAGGTCCCGAGGCGGTGATGGAAACACCGAAAACAACAATCTTGCTATCACCAAACCCGGCAACGGCCATGCGCCGGTTGCTCGGTGAAAATTTTACGTCTTCCGTCCGCCCGAGGGCCGCAACGGCATCGCGCACCTGTTGAGGGGCGTCATAGTCGACTTCAGGGGCAATAAAGTTGCGCACGCAGCGACCCGCAGCATTATTTCGCCGATTGAGGGTGATTTGCGAATGTCCCGGCGTCCAAGTCCATATTACCTTTGGAACGCCTGGCGCAATAGTCGAAGTCGCCGCGCCGTTTCGTCCGGCCAACGGGTAAGCGAAAGGCGTGATTGGAGAGCGGCGGTCATTCCGGGACGTCCGGAAACTGCCAATTCTCGCATTTTTGAATTTCAAAACTTTGCACGATTGCTAGTCTACCAACCTTGAGCGGGCAGACGGAACAACGCCCGCCCGAAAAGGCCGACTCCAGGGAGGTCTCCGATGGCTTCGTTCTCAGTGAACGGCAAGCCGGTCTCCGTCGATGCCGATCCCAAAACACCTCTACTCTGGGTTATCCGCGACATCGTCGGGCTGACCGGCACGAAATATGGCTGCGGCGCAGGTTTTTGCGGCGCCTGCACCGTCCACATCGACGGCCGCGCGCAACGCTCCTGCCAGGTGCAGGTTTCGGCGGCCGAAGGCGCGCAGATTGTCACCATCGAAGGCCTTTCTTCGAATTCCTCGCATCCGCTGCAAAAGGCCTGGGTGATAGAAGAGGCGCCGCAATGCGGCTACTGCCAGTCGGGGCAGATCATGAAGGCGGCGGAGCTGCTTGCCAGCAATCCGAAGCCGACCCGGCAGCAGATCGTCACCCATATGGACGGGAACATCTGCCGCTGCGGGACCTACAACCGCATCATCGCGGCGATCGAACGCGCGTCGAGGGAGGGCTAGGCCATGAGAGCTAACATGACAATCGCT